>NZ_FYBH01000186.1 GCF_900185595.1 Calothrix rhizosoleniae SC01 | reverse complement strand
TACCAATACCAATAACAATAACAATACCAATACCAATAACAATAACAATACTGGTGATTTCTGGTCTTGGTTTGGTGGTGGTGGCGAGGGTGATTCCTTCTGGTCTTGGTTTGGGGGTGGTGGCGAAGGTGGTTCCTTCTGGTCTTGGTTTGGGGGTGGTGGCGAGGGCGATTCTTTCTGGTCCTGGTTTGGTGGTGGTGATGATGATGATCCTTTTTGGCAGACTTTGTTCAATGTTTTAGACAACTCTTCTGACAGCTCTAGTGTAGTCCTAGAACCACTACCGGGAGAACAAAACCCCAATAACCCTAATACCACTATCAAGACTAAAGTTGGGACTGGGATAGATGATATATTCGGCGGTTTTGTTGGGAATGATGATATCAGTGGTGGAGATGGGGATGACTTAATTGATGGTGGGGATGGAGATGATACCCTCAAAGGTGATGCTGGTAATGATAGCATCTTTGGCTTCAATGGCAACGACCAAATCTATGGTGGTACGGGAAATGACTTTCTTTCCGGGGAAAATGGTGGTGATGCCATTTACGGTGAAGATGGTGCTGATGTTGTCTCCGGAGGTGGGGGTGATGATTTCCTCTCTGGTGGAGAGGGTAGAGACTTCATCATGGCTGGTGCTGGAGATGATGCGGCTTACGGTGGTGCTGATGATGATCTGATTCAAGGTGAAGCTGGAAGTGACCTGCTGGTGGGTGAAGATGGCAGGGATATGATTGAGGGTGGTCATGGTAATGACATAATTTTTGGAGATAACTACCAAGATACTAGTAGTTTTGATCTGAACCTCAACAACCTGAGAAGTCAGTTTGGCATCGACTCCAGTGGTAATATTACTAATACTAGTGATAGTAGCGAAAATACAAGCAGTGACAATGATTCTAGTAGTGACAACGAGAATAGCGTTGTTCTGAATGAATGGATAACTTTCCAGCAAGGGGTGAATGGCTACAGTGGTACGGTTGATACCTATATACATGGAGATAATCCTAATGCCAACAATAGCAGTTCAGATTCCCTTAATGTTGATGGTAGTGATGATGGGGATCCTGTTCAGGGTCTGATTCGGTTTGATAATATTTTCGGCAGCCAAGCAGGTCAAATTGCCTTGGACGATACCATCAACTCTGCGGTTTTGGAAATTGATGTTTCTGATGAAGGAAGCAGCCTTGAGGTATATGAGCTACTGCAAAGTTGGACAGATACAGCCACTTGGAATTCTTGGGGGAATGGAATTCAAGCCAACGGTACAGAAGCCAAGAATACATCAGTAGCGACTACGGGTTATGTGAATCAAGGCATCCTCACGATTGATGTGACAGCTAGTTTACAAGCTTGGCAAGCAGACCCCACGAGTAATTATGGCTGGGCTTTCCTTCCGACTGGTAATGACGGGGTTGATTTTGACTCTGCTGAAGGCACCACTGCACCTCGCCTGTTGGTTGATGTAACTCATGCAACATCTGATAGTTCTTCCACTGATAGTTACACCAATAATTCCACCAATAATTCTCCAACAATTAGCACAGTCAAATTTGAAGCCGAGGACATGACCTTGGGTGGTAACTACCTGACGGAAGCTCAAACTTTTGCCTCTGGTGGTAGTTTAATTAAGGCAGGTTATGCTGGTGCTACTATAACTGCAACTACTACCTTTACTGGTACTACCGGATTCTACGATGTTATCGTCGGTTACCACGATGAAAATGATGGTATATCCGAGATTTCTGTGAAAGTTGGTGGGGTAGAAGCGGATAAATGGCTACTCGATCAAGAAATGGGTAATTCCTTCGCAGGAACTAATAACTTTGTTACCCATACTGTTGCCTCAGGATTGGTAGTTAATGAAGGCGATGAGATTTTCTTGCAAGGAATTGCAGATACTTGGGAATTTACTCGGATTGACTACATCGAGTTTGTACCCGTTGAAAGTGCTAATGTACAGCTCTCAGATAATAGCGATATTCTCAGGGGTGGTGGTGGTAATGACGTAATCTTCGGTGATGTTGGTGATGATATTATCTACGGTGAAGATGAGTTTGATGATGGTAGTGTTACCCCTGTGATTCCTGAGGGTTATACTTATTATACTTACGGTCAAAGTACTTACGTTCTCAGTTCAGCAAATTCATGGGAAGCAGCCCAAACTGAAGCTCAGAGTTTAGGCGGTAACTTAGTTACTATTAATGATGCTGCTGAGGAATACTGGTTAAAACAAACTTTTGGTACCAGCGAATGGTTGTGGATCGGTTTCACTGATAAAGATACCGAAGGTACTTTTACCTGGGCGAGTGGTGAAGCTGTTACCTATACCAATTGGGCACCTAGTGAACCCAATAACACTGATGCCTATGTGCGGATGAATTATAATGATGGTTCTGGTGGGCTACAGTGGGGCGATTATTTGGGCCATGCATCCTTGCAAGGTATCATCGAAATTGACTGGTCTGTTGCTGGGGGTAGCGATATCCTTATAGGGGGAAGCGGCGATGATGTTATTTACGGCAATTCTGGTAATGATGTCATTGAAGGGGATGGTAATGGCTCCACTACAACTGAAACAAATGTCAACACTCCTGCAACCCTGACTTTCCAACAAGGGGTGAATGGCTACAATAGCACTGTTGATACTTATATTGATCAATCCTATGCTAATAGCTATCGTGGCAGTAATACCTCGCTGAATATAATAGATATTGCAGGTGATATAGATATTGCAGGTGATGATGATGATGATGATGATGAAGGAAGAGAAGTCCAAGGTCTATTGAAGTTTGACAATATCTTCGGCAGCCAAGCTGGTCAAATTGCCTTGGACGATACCATCAACTCTGCGGTTTTGGAATTAGAAGTTTATAACGCGGGTAGCAGCCTTGAAGTTTATGAACTACAGCAAAGTTGGACTGATAGTGCCACCTGGAATTCCTGGGGAAATGGAATCCAAACCAACGGTGCAGAAGCCAAGAGTACATCAGTGGCGACTACGGGTTATGTGAATCAAGGCATTCTCACTATTGATGTAACAGCTAGTTTGCAAGCTTGGCAAGCAGACCCCACCAGTAATCATGGGTGGGCTTTCCTGAGTACAGGTAGTAACTGGGTTCAGTTTGACTCTGCGGAAGGTTGGAATGCACCCCGGTTGGTGGTTGATGTTAATCAAGATGCAACTTCCATTCCAGAAGGGGCAATTGGCAACGACCAAATCACTGGTGGTAGCGGTCATGACGAGCTCTTCGGGGGTGGAGGCGATGATACCCTCAACGGTACTGATGAGGTAGCTGCTGGAGCTTATGAACGGGATATGCTTATGGGTGGAGCTGGTGCAGACCGCTTTATCCTTGGGGATGCGATTCAGGCTTATTACGTAACTGCCGGTAATCAAGATTACGCTATGATTCAAGACTTCTTCGCTAGCGAGGATGTTGTGCAGCTTCATGGTGTTGTTGGGAATTACCAGACAACAATACAGGGTAGTGATGTGTTACTCTACCGCAGTGGGGATTTGGTGGCTATTTTTGAGGATGTGAATAGCTTGAATCTCACCAGTAATGCCTTTGAGTATGTGTAACAGTAGGGGCACGGTATCGATAGTATAACTGGTTTACCAACAAAATTAAATGCGCCTGCCCTGAATATATTAAGCCAACCAAATTATGGCGATTGGGCACGGCGTGGGTGGAATTTTCGTTGTGCAGTGAGGATTGTGGATGCTGTGGACGAAATTTTGTCGTGTGATGAAACATTTTATGGGCACGGCGTGGGTTGAACTTTTCGTTGTGCAGTGAGGATTGTGGATGCTGTGGACGAAATTTTGTCGTGTGATGAAACATTTTATGGGCACGGCGTGGGTTGAACTTTTCGTTGTGCAGTGAGGATTGTGGATGCTGTGGACAAAATTTTGTCGTGTGATGAAACATTTTATGGGCACGGCGTGGGTGGAATATTTCGTTGTGCGGCAAAGATTGTGGATGCTGTGGACGAAATTTTTGTCGTGTGGTGAAACATTTTATGGGCAAAGCGTGGGTGGAATATTTCGTTGTGCGGCAAAGATTGTGGATGCTGTGGACGAAATTTTGTCGTGTGATGAAACATCTTATGGGCACGGCGTGGGTGGAATATTTCGTTGTGCGGCAAAGATTGTGGATGCCGTGCCCCTACAATGGATGGTTGGGTATGGCATGTGATAAATGGAAAAATATGGTGGAATTACAATGAATCGGTACATGCTCTATGTTTGAAGAACAACCACAACATCTACAACAGAAGGTTAAGCGATTAGCCACAGAAGCTGTAAAATCATCAGAACCATCAGCATGGTTTGAAGTATTGTATGCTGATGCTCAGGGGGATGCTACACAAGTTCCTTGGGCAAAGTTAGCACCCCACCCCTATTTGCAAGATTGGTTAACTCTACGTAAACCATCAGGACAAGGAAATTCAGCATTAGTAATTGGTTGTGGTTTAGGTGATGATGCTCAAGCTCTATCCGAACTCGGTTTTCAGGTGACTGCCTTCGATATTTCCCCTACTGCGATCGCTTGGTGTAAACAACGGTTTCCTAATTCTACCGTGAATTATGCGATCGCAGATTTATTAATGCTACCCCAACAATGGCAAAATACTTTTGATTTGGTCATCGAATCTCGCAATATCCAAGCTTTACCTTTGAATGTTCGTTCTCAAGCCATCCAGTCAGTTGCTTCTATGGTTGCTCCCATGGGAACATTATTAGTAATTACCCGTTTTCGAGAACAAGAAGCAGCAACTGATGGCCCACCTTGGCCTTTATCTACATCAGAATTGGCTGAATTTTCACCCCTAGGATTGCAAGAAAGTGAAAGAGTTACATTTCGGGAATCTCAACCACAAGAAGTACAACAACTAAGGATTGAGTATCACAAAATTTGACTTTTTGGATCTCAATCGGATGACGCGGGGACACGGGGACGCGGAGCGGGATGTGTCCCAAGCCCAGTGTCATCCGGTTGAAAGATTATGGATGCCGTGCCCCTACCCATCTGTCTCATTCTTTTTTCAAAATGGTATAAGTATCAGAAACTCCAAGTTTCAAAATAGACGGGGTTTATATGTGGAAAAAATATTGTGTAATTAAAAATCATTGTTCGTTGGTATTTGTAATTATCTCCAGCAAATTACCTATTGCCAGCTTCTTAACTCGCGTTACAATATTTATCAAAATACTCGATTAGCACAGTTATTTATTAGCTTATGAATCCTGCCCTCTCTCAATTTGGCGCACAAATGTCTCACCTAACTGGTGTTAGGGCAATTATGAAGGACATTGTTGAAACCTTGCGAGCCCATGCAGGTAAGCAATTTATTAACTTAAGTGCTGGTAATCCCTTAATTTTGCCCGAAGTCGAAAAATTATGGCGGGATTCTACGGCGGAACTCCTAGCTAGTTCAGAGTATGGAGAAGTGGTTTGTCGGTATGGCTCCAGTCAGGGGTATGGTCCTTTGATTGACGCGATCGCCAATGATTTTAATCGTCGCTACGGATTAAAATTAACAGAGCACAATGTTCTCATTACCCCTGGTAGTCAAAGCCTCTATTTCTACGCTGCTAATTCTTTTGGGGGTGCTACCCCTGATCAAGAACTAAAGCAAATTGTTTTACCCCTCAGTCCTGATTATACGGGTTATGGTGGCGTATGTTTGTTCCCAGATGCTTTGGTAGCTTATAAGCCTACTTTAGATGTGGAGGAACAAGGACACCGATTTAAATACCGTCCAGACTTCAGTCAACTATCAATTTCAGAAACTACTGGTTGTGTGATTTTCTCCCGCCCCTGCAATCCTACTGGTAATGTTCTGACTGAAGATGAAGTGAATAAAATTGCGGCTTTGGCTGCACCTTATGATACCCCTGTATTAATTGATTCGGCCTATGGACCACCTTTCCCGGCACTAAATTTTACTCCCATGACACCAGTATTTGGGGATAATATTCTCCACTGTATGAGCTTATCCAAAGCGGGATTACCAGGAGAAAGAATTGGGATTGCTATTGGCAAAGAAAGGATGATTAAATCACTGGAATGCTTCCAGACAAACTTATGCATTCATCCATCCAAATATGGACAAGCGATCGCGGCTCGTGCTATAAATTCCGGAGCCTTAGCAGATATTAGTACAACAGTTATCCGCCCCTTTTATCAGCAAAAATTCACAGTTCTAGAAAGTGCCTTACATGCATCCATGCCCAAGGATTTACCTTGGTTTCTCCATCGTGGTGAAGGAGCTATTTTTGCTTGGTTATGGTTAAAAGATTTACCAATTTCTGACTGGGAACTTTACCAAAAACTGAAGGAAGTAGGTGTAATTGTTGTCCCCGGTAGCACATTCTTCCCTGGCTTAAGGCAGGAGTGGCGACACAAACAGGAGTGTTTACGCATTAGCCTTACAGGTACTGACGAAGAAATTGCTACTGGGATGAAATTATTGGCAACAGTAGTAGAAAAGACTTATCAAAGTTTTTAATATGCATAGTTTTATCCCCCCAGCACGTTTTTTCCCATACCTGACTTGGACTAATATCCAAGCCATGCCAGATAAGGAAAATACAGTAATTATTCAACCTGTAGGGGCAATTGAGCAACATGGACCTCATTTACCCCTAATTGTCGATGGGGCAATTGGTATGGGGGTATTAGGAAGAGCCTTAGAAAAACTGGATACTAGTATTCCTGCCTATGCTTTACCTAATTTGTATTATGGTAAATCAAATGAACACTGGCATTTTCCCGGTACAGTAACTCTCAGTGCAGAAACCCTGTTAGCAACCTTGACGGAAGTGGCAGAAAGTATTTACCGTGCAGGTTTCAGAAAACTAGTACTAATGAACTCCCACGGCGGACAACCCCAGGTAATGGATATTGTGGCGCGGGATTTACATATTAAATATAGCGATTTTTTGGTATTTCCTTTATTTACCTGGAGGGTGCCCCATATTACCGGAGAAATGTTGACAGATAAGGAAAAAAAACTAGGAATTCATGCTGGAGATGCAGAAACTAGTATTATGTTGGCATTACTACCAGAGCAAGTAAAAATGGATCAAGCCATTGCCGAGTATCCACCAGTACAGCCAGAAACAAGTCTGTTGAGTATGGAAGGCAAGCTATCCTTCGCTTGGGCAACTAAAGATTTAAGTAAAAGTGGGGTTATAGGGGATCCTACCACTGCAACTAAAGAAAAAGGCGATCGCATCCTGGAATCTGTTTCTGATGGTTGGGTAAAAGTAATTCAAGATATATATGAGTTCCGCCAACAATAGGGGTGTAGGGTGTAGGGAACACTGTGTTGTCAGAAGCTTGAACTCCGACTTATTACTTAACCTTTCGGGCTCAGCTCAACTGGATGACGCGGGGACGCGGGGACACGGGAACGCGGAGCGGGATGTGTCTCAAGGGTCTGAGTCCTCCATCAAAATCTGCGATTTGATGGCTCCCGATTGGTGGGCGGTTCAAGCCCCCACTACATCAGTGTCTCCCCGTCTCCCCCTTTCCCCGTCTCCTCGTCTCTTCTTGACACCCTGATTGGCAATTAAATACCCACTGAGCAAAAAATCACTACAGTCTTTACAATATTAAGTAGAGTTAAGATTAGTATCAAAAATTAGAGATTAGTATCACCATGATATTTGGATTTGGGAAAAAAAAATCAACCTTACCTAGTACCTCGGAAGCCTTACCAGGAAGAGCAGAAACCATGCCAGTACCGGCACAGCACTACGTAAACAAGAATCCACTCAAACCCCCCTTTCCAGAAGGCATGGAGAAAGCAATATTTGGTATGGGATGTTTTTGGGGTGCAGAACGTAAATTTTGGCAACTCCAGGGAGTTTATACCACTGCTGTAGGTTATGGGGCGGGTATTACTCCTAACCCCACTTACCAAGAAGTTTGTACTGGTATGACTGGACATAATGAGGTGGTACTAGTTGTATTTGACCCCAAGGTAATCAGCTACCAGGAACTATTGAAAGTATTTTGGGAAAGCCATAATCCCACCCAAGGAATGCGTCAAGGGAATGATAATGGTACTCAGTACCGTTCTGGAATTTATGTATATTCAGAAGGTCAAAAGCAGGAAGCCCAGGCATCCCAGCAGATGTATCAGCAAGCTCTTAAAGATGCAGGTTATGGCGAGATTACCACAGAAATTATTGATGCTCCAGAATTTTACTATGCCGAAGACTACCATCAGCAGTATTTAGCCAAAAATCCTGGTGGATACTGTGGTTTAGGTGGAACCAATGTCAGTTGTCCTGTGGGAGTAGTGGAAGCTTAGTTATGGCTTGGGAAGTATAAAAATAAAAAATAAACCATCCACTAGGGCATAACATCAGGTAAAATTAGTCTGTAATGGTATGGAATTTTCCATGTTATGCCTTTTTTTGTAGATAACTTAGTTGTTACTAATTAGTCAACAAATAATATCAACCTAGATTATAAATAATTCTTTTCTTTGATAAAGCTACATCCAATTTGTTTTAAACAGGTTAATAAATTAAATTGTGGCAATACAACATTTATTTTATAACTTGAAGTTATTATATTTATATATTCAATAAATCAATATATAATGATTTTGTAGACCAAGTAATGATCGCATATAAACAGCATAGGAAGACTTTTTATTACAATAAATATCTAGTACTTCTTGATCTATATTAACTTGATGAAGATAATCATATCCCTTATTATTTAGCCATGTATTATATGTTACTTCTTCATTCAATATAATTTTATATTGCTGTTTTTCCTGCCAATCGATTACCTGGACTATTTCTAGTTTCATAATAAATATTCCAATTTTAATTGGATTGTAATACCCTTCATGTCAGCCTGAAAATACATATTTTCTGATATATTTATTTTCTCCAAAATAATTGATGATTGCGAAATAAAGAAAGGAAAATATAATCAATATAAATAATCATATTGATCATATTTCCCCAAGAATCTACAAGGAACTTTTTTATAATCGGCTATTAACCTACTGCCTGAAAAACAAGAGAACTTCTATTTCTGCTGTTTCTAAACTGTTCTAATAAATCTTGCTGCTCATCAGTAAGAATAGAATCTAATTGTTTCTTTTGCCAATTCATCAATTTTCTCATCTGTCTCATTTGCTTAAAAGATAAAGAACTCGCCATTCTGCGAGGACTTTTTCCTGCTTCCATTAATTCTTGCAAGTTTTCTAGTTGTTCATCTGTGAGAATTTCACTCAAACGACTATCCATAGTCACTTTAACTTCCTGGAGTTGATTCTTTTGATTTTCAGTTAAATTCAAACCAGGTATCTGAGAAAAATCTTGATTAAAACCACTAGACCCGGGTTTTCCTGCAAATTTATTTTCAATCTTATGATTGGGAATATTATCTTTGTTTGGTGTAGACACCAGTTTTGCTTGTGCTGTAGGCGCAATTATCATGAGTGCCATTGTAGACACAAATAAACTAGAAAGAAGTTTGTTTGACATATAATTCCTATGCATTTTTCAAGTTTTACATTTTTCATCACCATTACTTGAAGACTAAAGGTTCACTCTTTAATCGTTGTTCTGATTTTTATGAGTGAATATTTTTTAAGCACCTATCAAGTATATTGTTGATGAAATTGACAAAATTATTGATGTTTTTGCTAGAAACAGAACTTGCTTTCTGTTTACTGATTTAATTGTATAATTATTATTTTGGAAATCAATGGTACTACTGCTCTAATTTCAACTGGTACTTTAGACCTAGTTTGTTCTATAGTAAATAGTACTGAAGCCACTAGACATTCAATCACATAATAAATATACTAAATTCCTCCCATCATTTTTTTATAACTTACCCGCTCGCAACCTTAGCTGAGCCTGCCCCAGAGAGATTTAAAATCAGACTGTGGGATTACTTCCCTGCATCGCCATGGCTGTATTTATCTGATTGTCAGATAAGTTATGTTTATAATTTAATAATAAAATATTAATTACAAAAGTATGAATAAAATACCAGTACTTAAATTCATGCAAAATATGAGCTTGAAAAAACATCCGTTTCCTTTATTTTTATACTTAGAATGGTTACTTTTAGCAACATCTTTATTAATATTTCGGATATTTAATATTCCTTTTAAGCTGCCATTAGCAAAAACAATAAACACTATAGATATAAGTCATAAGATATTATTCCTTATATGTATGCTGTGTTTTACGATCATGGGATTGTATCTGCCTAAAAAGAAATTATTTTCTAAATTGGCTTATACTGGATTGGGGTTATTATTTATTTTATTATTAAATATTCTTGGCGGTCTTGGATTTGGCTTTACTCCAACATTATTAGTTGTTTTACTAATTCGTAGTTCCCTCATATTTGAAACACCAGGAAGAATACTAGTTGCAGTAACAATTTTAATATTGTTTTTTTCGAGTATTAATACTTATCTACCTTTTACAAACGGAAATATCCCAACAGAGATTACTCTTAATCAAGAGAGCATTAAGACTATAGGTTTCAGTATTAAATTGACTGCTAGTGTAATATTTGGTTTTAAATTAGTCTTTATATTATTACTTATAAATACTCTAATTTCAGAACGCCAAAGTCGGCAAAAATTAACTTTAGCCCATGATAAGCTAAGACAATATGCATTAAAAATAGAAGACCAAGCTACTCTACAAGAGCGTAACAGAATTGCAAGGGAAATTCATGACTCTTTAGGACATGCACTGACTACGCAAAGTATTCAACTAGAAAATGCTTTAGTTTATTTGGAGTCTAATCCTGATAAAACGAAATCATTTTTGTTGGAAGCCAAAAAAATAGTTGCTAACTCATTAAAAGAAGTTCGTTCCTCTGTTAAGACTTTGCGCTCTGACCCTTTGAAGGGGCAATTATTAGAAGTTGCAATTACTAATTTAATTACAGAGTTTCAAGCCCATACTTCTATTCAACCTAAATATGATTTGCAAATTAATTCAGTATTATCATCTGATTTGAAACAAGTTATTTATCGGATCATTCAAGAAGCCTTAACAAATATTTCTAAGCATAGCGGTGCAAATGAGGTGATAATTGATGTACATACAACTAATGATTCTGTTTGCTTACGTATAGATGACAATGGAGTTGGCTTCAACCCCAATCAAAATACTACTGGTTTTGGTCTTCAAGGTATGCGGGAACGTTGTATGGCATTTGATGGTCACTTGTATATTAAAAGCCAACCAGGTGGTGGTTGCAATATAATCGCATTTTTTCCATTATCGAGGCTAAGTTAATGATTCGCTTGTTGTTAGTTGATGATCAACGTATTATCCGTCAAGGGATCAAAAGTTTACTAGAATCCCAGGCTGATTTTGATGTTATTGGTGAAGCAGAAAATGGTCAACAAGCAATCAACCAAATTGAGGTTTTACAGCCAGATTTAGTATTGATGGATGTGCGAATGCCGATAATGGATGGCGTAGCAGCGACTCAAATTATTTGCCAAAAATTTCCCCAGATAAAAATATTAATTTTAACTACTTTTGATGATGATGAATATGTATCTCAAGCAATTCGATTTGGTGCTAAAGGTTATTTACTTAAAGATACATCTATGGATCCTTTAGCTAATGCTATTCGCTTAATTCATGCCGGACATACCCATTTAGGGCCAGGATTAATTGAAAAAGTAATTGCCCATATTAGTGATGTATATCCAACTAAAAATTCTTTAGTGCCACCTGAATTGGCAGAACTAACACCTAGAGAAAAAGAAGTATTACATTTAATTGCTAAGGGCGCAAATAATAAAGAAATTGCTAAAACTTTGTTTATTGCAGAAAGAACTGTAAAAAACCACGTTACCAGTATTTTAACGCGATTGAATTTAAGGGATAGAACTCAAGCAGCAATATTTGCTCACTCTTTTTTATCTGTATTTGATAATAATCTCTAAATTCAAACTAATAATTAATATCTCTTATCTCACAGTGCGTAACCAATCTTTTATTTCGTTTGCTAACCAAACACATTCTATTGCACTTAAGCCGACACCAAAGGAGTGACGCTGATTATCAGTTTGAATTGTTACCATTTCTTTTTCTTCTTTGACATTATTCATCTGAAAGCTTCTTCTATTCGTGATGTACATTACACTCTGAAACACATCTCGAATAGAATTAGTAGGAGCAGATTGACGCTGACGACAAAAGTTAAATAACCTCTGTTCAATTGCAACATTTTCCGGAGTTATATGTACATGCTGGTATCCAAAAGCATTCATTAATAATCCATCTGTAAATCGGAAAAATGCCAAGGAAAGTAAAGCCAAGATAATTAGAGAAAATCCAGAAATTGATGCTAGCAGTACTGAAAAAATCGTGAATAATATTACTAATTCTAGACTAACTATAGTCAGCAAGATGGTACCAAAGCGTATCATATCGAATATAGACTGCGATCGCATTGGTAATTTGACTAATAAATGTTTGCGGTTTTTTTTGATTTCTACCCGACTTTCTCGGGGCTGGCGAATGACATTTAATAAAGTAGGGGATAAGCGATTCTTTTTTAGGGAGTCTAATGCTGCACGAGCACTATTGATTCGTCTTTCTACCGATGGCTCAGTTATATCCTCTAGCCAATTTACCAAACTAGGTTTAACATTTACCAACTCTCGAAACTGAATTTGCAAGTCACGCATTGGTAACTCTGCTGGTGAGGTTCCAGTCAGTAAATGAATCAAGGTTGTTCCCAAAGCATACAAATCGGAGGCTGCTACCGCTTTCCCACCAAACTGCTCCATAGGTGCATAACCATAGGTTCCAACTATGGTAAATGTCACTCCTTCCTTTGCTGCTTTATCTTGCACTGCACCGAAATCTACTAAATAAATATGATTATCTTCCCCCCAGATTAAATTACTAGGCTTGATGTCGCGATGTAGTACGGGGGGATTGAGTTCGTGTAAATAAATGAGAATTGTGAGAATTTCAATAGCGACTTTCCGGACTTGCTTTTCTGTAAATCGCTTACCTTGAGTTAACATTTCTTTCAAGGATCCTCCAGGAATATATTCCTGGACTAGGCAAAACCAGAGATTGCGATCATCTATGGAAAAATAATCAATATATTTAGGAATACGGGGATGATTTAACTGCTTGAGAATTTGTACCTCTCTTTCAAAGAGTTTTAAATCTTCCCACTGTACTGTACCACCAAAAGCTAGGAGCTTGACCACTACCAGGTGCTGCTCGTCATTAGTAGTCTGTAAATCTTTAGCTAACCAAGTTTGGCGAATCCCATTATTACCCAGTTGGCGTTGTAATTGATAACGATTTTGTAATGTTTGCTCTGCTTGTAGCATTGTTTTTTGCTATCCTCACCAGCTCAACCCTTCTAATCTAGCTACAATTTTGGTTATAGTCATTCCCAGATATAGTCCTAGGGGTAAGTAATAAGTAATAAATTAACTATTCATAGGTGTCAGCATTCGAAAACATATGCACCCTAATTGCCTAGCTATATAATTCCATGACTAAGTGATGTTAGGTAATGTTCCTAAAAGCAACCGTACAAAATCCTATAGCAGTACCTTGATTGTATGAGGATATTCAGCTCTAATTTCAGTAAATTTACTGTTGCTTCATATCCTGATAGAAAATGATTAGCTATTTTGACGGTAAACTGTATCTTTTTTTTCCCACTATTGACTTTATTAAAACATTTGCTGTATAAAATTTGTGCAAAAAAACATATAAGTAAGTCGGCACAATAAAACCAAACTATGTGAAGAATAGTAAATAAGCCTAAAACCCTTGTTCCCCCTGCTCCCTGCTCCCTGCCCCCTGCCTTATCCAAACGATAATTTTTTACGCCAACCTACTTATATACTTATTTGTTGGAATAATTTGGAGTCAACAATATTCAACCAATAATATGTCCTCAAATGTGGAATATTTATAGTTATTTACTGATAGATTGTTAACCCTTACCCAGATTATATTGCTTAATTATTGAGATTGTTTAAGTAACTATAAATAGTTTATAAATTTGCGCTAGTTGGAAAGTAATGCTTTATTCACTAATGGCAAAATTGCAGTTAATGTCGAAAATAAAACAAAAATTCAAATCACCAATAGTTGTCTTTTTTACAGTTTTATTGGGTATTCTTCTCATATCTGTGCCACCAGCTCTGACTCAACAGCCAGTGGTTCTGAATATGCTGATGATAGCATCCGAAGCCCAAACCTGGAAGGAATCATTAGTCAAAGACTTTCAGGAAAAAAATCCGGGGATTCGCATCAATGTCATTGAAGGACCTAATGCTACCAATTTACTGGAAGACTTGTACACTTCTGCCTTTATTCTGGGTGACTCTCCATATGACTTGATTAATATGGATGTGATTTGGACACCAAAATTTGCGGCTGCGGGTTGGTTAGCAGATTTAAGTAATCGCATTACCAAAGATGAACTCGCCGCATTTTCTCCCAAAGATGTAGATGGGGGGCGTTATGAAGGTAAGTTGTATCGAATTCCCATGCGTTCTGATGCGGGGATGCTCTACTACCGGAAGGATTTACTTCAGGAGGCTGGATTTGAACCTCCAGAGACTTTTGCAGACTTAGTGAAAATATCCAAAGCTTTGAAGGAGAAAGGAAAGGTAGATTGGGGTTATGTATGGCAAGGTCGCCAATATGAAGGATTAGCGGCGATGTTTGTGGAGGTATTGGAAGGTTTTGGAGGATATTGGGTAAATCCTGATACTTTAGAAGTAGGTTTAGATCAACCAGAAAGCTTAAAAGCGATCGCCTTTCTCAAACAAACTATCAAAGATAAAATTACTCCAGAAGGGGTAACAACCTATCAAGAGGAAGAAACCAGAAGAATATTTCAAAATGGGGAAGCCGCATTTTTACGCAATTGGCCCTATGTATGGGCTTTAGCGAATGCAGATGATTCCCCCATTAAAGGAAAACTAGCAATTAGACCTATGGTGGGTACTGCTGATAAAGGTGGAGGTGCTTGTTTGGGAGGTTGGGGTTTAGGAATTGCCAAAACCTCTAAACATCCAGAAGCGGCCTGGAAAGCTATACAATACTTTACCAGTGAAGAAGCACAACGCAAATTTATTCTCCAAACAGGCTTCGTTCCCAGTAGACAATCCCTATTTAAAGATCCTCAAATTGTCGCCAAGTATCCTCATTATCCAGAATTATTGCAAGTAGTCAATAAAGCTGTTTTGCGTCCACCAATTGCTCAATATGCTCAAGCATCAGATATTTTACAGCGTTATTTGAGTTCTGCACTCACAAATGGCATGACCCCAGAAAAAGCTATGAAAGCAGCAGCATCAGAAACCAGACGACTACTCAAAACCTAGTACTCTGGCTGGGTAGGAGGAGTTTGGGAAGTGTGGGAAGTGTGGAGATAAAATAACTTTTCCTTCTCATTATTAACCAGCCATAGTTCTCTTGGTGGAGTACTAGTTACTGGTTGAAAGTCAAAATTCAAACTTCAAATCAACAACTGATTATCTGTTTTTTACAATCCAAAATCTAAGATTGAATGACAAAATTACAAACAATCAGAAGTCGGGAAATCAGAACAGCAGCAGTTTTCTTGCTACCAGCTTTGCTGTTGCTGTTATTAGTCTTCGTTTATCCCATTATGCGTGCCTTTTGGTTAAGTTTATTTACTCAGAACCTAGGGACAAAACTGCAACCCGTGTTTTCTGGCATAAATAATTACCTGAGAATGTCAGGGGATGGTCATTTTTGGCAAAGTTTAGGGACAACAACCATATTTACGACTGCATCAGTACTGGTGGAACTATTTATCGGACTAGGAGTTGCCCTGATTCTGAATCAGCCTTTTGCTGGACGTGGTGCAGTGCGAACCATTGCCATTTTACCTTGGGCTTTACCAACAGCCTTAATTGGTCTGGCTTGGGCATGGATTTTTAACGATCAATTCGGTGTTGCTAATGACATATTACTGCGACTGGGGCTAGTAGAAAATGGTATTAACTGGTTAGGAGAACCAACCCTAGCCATGATTGCAGTAGTATTTGCTGATGTATGGAAAACTACGCCTTTTATCAGTATCTTATTGCTCGCTGGCTTGCAGTCAATTTCCTCAGATATGTATGAGGCTCATGCCATTGATGGTGCCACACCTTGGCAAAGTTTTCGGCAAATTACCCTTCCCCTGTTAATGCCACAAATCTTGATTGCCATGCTATTCCGTTTTGCCCAGGCATTTGGAATATTCGACTTAGTTTCTGTCATGACTGGTGGTGGTCCTGGTGGTGCAACGGAGGTCATATCCTTATATATTTACTCTACCATTATGCGCTACCTGGATTTCGGCTATGGGGCAGCACTAGTAGTAGTTACATTTACCCTCTTAGTCGTAGCAGTAGCTTTTGCCGGTTTATTACTGAGTAAATTTAACGACAAAAACCCAGTTACTAATTAATCTGTCAACCTAATTGAACGACTTGATTTCGCAACTTTATAGCAATGGGCATATTAGTTAGGACAATATTGCTTTAACCATCAACTAACAACTAACAACCACCAACCACCAACCATCTAACCTTGAGTAAACATGGCTGCAATACCAGAAAAATTAACTGCAAATCCCCAACCACAGAACCAAGCCAAGAATTTGGTCAAAAATGTTTTTATGTGGGTAGTGATCGCTTGTTTAGTAGTATTTTGTTTAGCACCTGTAATGTGGCAAGTACTGACATCATTTAAGGTAAACCAGGATATTTCTAAACTACCAACGATTTATTTTCCCAGTAGAATTACCTTCGACCACTACCTGGATTTATTTGCCCGTCGACCTTTCTGGCGCTACATATTGAACAGTGCTTTTGTCTCTATTACTTCCACCGTTTTATCCTTAACAATGGGTGCACCTGCTGCTTATGCCTTAGCTAGATTGCGCCCTTGGGGTAGTAAATTTATCTTGGGTGGAATCTTAATTGTGACTTTATTCCCCGGTATTTTATTATTCTTAGGGCTGTTAGAAATTATTCAGAAATTACACCTGGGAAATAATTACTTGGCTTTGATTATTCCCTATGCTGCAATTAATTTACCATTGACAATTTTGGTATTACGCAGCTTTTTTGAACAACTACCAAAAGAATTAGAAGATTCAGCTAGAATGGATGGTTATAATACCTTGCAAATGCTGCTGAAAATTCTCTTGCCAATGACTGTCCCTGCATTAGTCACAACAGGCATTCTGACTTTTATTTTTGCTTGGAATGAGTTTATTTTTGCCCTCACATTCATTACCCGTGATGAAATGAAAACTATTCCGGTAGCAGCGGCTCAAATCAGTGGTTCTTCAACTTTTGAAATACCCTATGGTTCTATATCAGCAGCAACTGTTGTGGGTACTTTACCGTTAGTTGTATTAGTTTTATTCTTCCAGCGGAAAATTGTTCAAGGTCTAACTGCTGGAGCTGTTAAAGGTTAGATCACTGATTTTTATGGATTGAAGGATGTCACTGATTAAGAATGTCACTGATTATTTTTTTACATTGTTCTCTGGTTTATTTGCTTAATTTTTAATCTTTAACCCTCATCAATATCACCATCACCATCATAAATATCAACATCATGGCTAAACTGGAATTAAACAACTTAAATAAAACCTATTCTTCTAAAGTTGTTCCTGTTAAAGATATTAGTTTAACAGTGGATGATAACGAATTTCTCACCTTGCTGGGGCCCTCTGGTTGTGGTAAATCTACTACTCTGAGGATGATAGCTGGTTTAGAAGAACCAACAAGAGGAAAAATTATCCTGGGTAATGAAGATATTACCTTTAGAAGACCAGGCGATCGCAATATGGCAATGGTATTTCAAAGTTACGCTCTTTATCCCCATATGAGTGTATATGAAAACCTAGCTTCGGGATTAAAACTAAAGAAAATACCTAGAGTCGAAATTCAAAAGCGGGTGGCAGAAGTTGCCCAAATTCTCGGATTAGAAGAATTATTTCAACGCAAACCAGGTCAACTCTCTGGAGGACAAAGACAACGGGTGGCAGTCGGTCGGGCTTTGGTACGTCATGCCCAAGTATACTTACTAGATGAACCCTTGAGTAATCTAGATGCTTTATTAAGGGAAAGAGTCCGCGCTGACTTAAAACAAATATTTGCTGGTCAAAAAGCTCCTGTAGTATATGTTACTCACGACCAAACGGAGGCAATGACTTTGTCTACCAAAGTGGCGGTACTCAATAATGGTTATATCCAACAGCTCGATACACCAGCTCATATATATAATTACCCTGCGAATTTATTTGTTGCTGGATTTGTTG
The DNA here is from genome assembly GCF_900185595.1 of Calothrix rhizosoleniae SC01. Lineage (GTDB taxonomy): Bacteria > Cyanobacteriota > Cyanobacteriia > Cyanobacteriales > Nostocaceae > Calothrix_A > Calothrix_A rhizosoleniae. Next base: position 22,679 of record NZ_FYBH01000186.1, on the reverse strand, counting down.
GTAGTCCGCAAATGAATTTACTGACTCTACCCTGTAAAAATAAATCCGCTATGTTGGGAGATTTTCCCATATCTTTACCAGATATACCCACCATACCCCCGGAAATTATCCTGGGGATTCGTCCAGAGAATGTCTGTATTGCTCAACCAGGAGATCCCTATACCTTTACTGGCAAGGTATTTTTAGTAGAAAATTTGGGTATGTATAACTTGGTGAGTGTGAGTGTAGCTAGTCCCGACTCCCAAGCAGTCACTGTCAGGGCTTTGCTACCTACAGATCAAAACTGGAATGATGAACAAATTACCCTAGCATTACAACCCCAAAGCACCCATTGGTTTGATGTCGCATCCGGCGATGCTGTTTTCCGCAATCAACCAGTTGGTGCTTATGGCTGTTGAGTCGTAAGTTGTGATCATCCAATTTCTAACTTCCCCATCTTTGTTCCAAATAAACTGCACTAATTCTAACGATTAAGATACAATTATTAAGGCTTGTTTACAGAATTATCTAAAATTCCGAAATTCTGTTACATAAATACAAGCAAAATTGTAAAGTTATATAAACCGCAGTATTGGAACGAGCTTATGACGCTCCCTATCCGTAACGTCGCTATTATCGCCCACGTAGACCACGGCAAAACAACCCTAGTTGATGCCCTCCTCAAACAATCCGGCATTTTCCGCGAAGGGGAAGACGTTCCGGATTGCGTTATGGATTCTAACGCCCTGGAGAGGGAGCGGGGAATTACTATCTTATCGAAGAATACAGCAGTCAAATATCAAGATACCCTAATTAATATTGTAGATACTCCCGGACACGCCGATTTCGGTGGTGAGGTGGAACGAGTATTGGGTATGGTGGATGGTTGCATCTTAATTGTGGATGCCAATGAAGGCCCCATGCCTCAAACTAGGTTTGTGTTAAAAAAAGCACTGGAAAAAGGATTGCGGCCAATTGTTGTAGTCAATAAAATTGACCGTCCCCAAGCCAATCCTCACGGTGCAGTTGATAAGGTTTTGGATCTGTTCTTGGAACTAGGGGCAGATGATGACCAGTGTGATTTTCCTTACTTGTTTGCCTCTGGTCTTTCTGGTTATGCCAAAGAGGATTTGGAAGCAGAACCCAAGGATATGCAACCACTATTTGCGGCGATTCTCCGCCATGTGCCACCCCCAGTAGGAGATCCCCAAAAGCCTTTACAATTACAAGTTACAACCCTAGATTATTCGGAATATTTAGGACGGATTGTCATTGGTAGGATTCACAATGGTACTATCAACGCTGGACAGCAAGCGGCGTTAGTGAATGAAAAGGGTGAAATCATCAAAGCTAAAATCACTAAATTGATGGGCTTTGAGGGATTACAGCGAGTGGAAATGGAATCGGCTTCAGCTGGTTATATTGTGGCGGTAGCTGGGTTTGCAGATGCCAATATTGGGGAAACTATTACCTGTCCCAATGAACCCCAAGCATTACCACTAATTAAGGTGGATGAGCCGACATTACAGATGACCTTTTGGATTAATGATTCACCATTTGCTGGGAAAGAAGGTAAATTTGTGACATCCAGACAAATTCGCGATCGCTTGTTCCGGGAATTAGAAACTAACGTTGCTTTGCGGGTAGAAGAAACAGATTCTCCCGATAAGTTCCTGGTATCCGGTCGTGGGGAACTACATTTAGGTATTTTAATTGAAACCATGCGCCGAGAAGGCTATGAGTTCCAAGTATCCCAACCCCAGGTAATTTACCGAGAAGTAAACGGACAACCATGCGAACCCTACGAACTTTTGGTGCTTGACGTTCCTGAAGACGGGGTTGGTAACTGTATAGAACGCCTAGGACAACGTAAGGCGGAAATGCAAAATATGCAAATGAGTGGGAATGGACGAGCTCAACTCGAATTTGTGATTCCCGCCCGAGGTTTAATCGGTTTCCGTGGTGAATTTATCCGCATGACTAAGGGTGAGGGAATTATGAATCATAGTTTCCTTGATTATCGTCCACTCATTGGTGACATTGAATCCCGCAACAAAGGAGTACTCATTGCTTTTGAAGAAGGTATTGCTACTTTTTATGCCCTGAAGAATGCTGAAAATAGAGGAGTATTCTTTATTACACCTGGTACCAAAGTTTACAAGGGTATGATTGTCGGTGAACACAATCGTCCCCAAGATTTGGATTTAAATATTTGCAAAACTAAGCAGTTGACTAACCACCGTGCTGCCAGTGGTGATGAATTGGTACAGTTACAATCACCAGTGGAAATGAGCTTAGAACGTGCTTTGGAATACATCACTTCCGATGAATTAGTGGAAGTCACTCCTGAGTCAATTCGTTTACGGAAGATGGCGAAGAAGTTGGCAAAACGATAATCATTGTTATGTATCAGCAATCACTTTAGTCAATGGATTGAATTTGACAAATCTGAACTTAGTTGATTAAAAAAGCCCGTTGATACGGGCTTTTTTAAATGGTGTTAAACTGGTATTTGATATCATGTCCGCCTGATTACTTGTGATATTGCCATCCATGCAAAAATCACCTAAACTCTTTCTCCCTCTGCCTCTTGCCCTTTGTAGTCCTAATGACAAGTATTTAACCTCAAACTTCAAAATAGAACTTATGTATCATTAATTATGGCTTTTTGTGAATTTTTTCTAAGTTTTACCCTAATATTTGAATATTGTGTAATAATGGTGTTCGAGAGTTAATTCGGCGACGGTGTTTGTTTTCAGTATTGATAGGTTTTCTCCTTTTGGTATTCAAAGACTTATCTCCGAAATCTAAATCTCTACATACCCATGATTTTGATGATTTTGGAGACAATATATGTCCATTTATGTAGGTAATCTTTCTTATGAGGTTACAGAAGCTGATCTTAATTCTGTTTTTGAAGAATATGGTACTGTAAAAAGAGTACAAGTCCCGACTGATCGTGAGACTGGTCGTATGCGTGGTTTTGCTTTTGTAGAAATGGAGAATGAAACGGAAGAAGCAGCGGCGATTGAAGCTCTTGATGGCGCAGAGTGGATGGGACGCGATCTGAAAGTCAATAAAGCTAAACCCAGAGAAGATAGACGCTCATCCTATGGTGGCGGCGGTAATCGCGGCGGTAATCGTAATAGAAACTACTAAGCTTTGAGCAATGTAGATATTTCTAGTAAACTATTATTCTGGTAAATTAGGGATTTCCTAGTATTACATGTAAGTGCAAGCTTAAGCATTAATGCTTAAGCTTTTTGGCTTTTTTGGGGAAAAAGCTCCCTTGCTGTTAGTAAGGACAAGAGAGCGTAACTATGTTGTGAGGAGCAAACGGAATGTTTGCTTACTAGTAATATTACCAGAGTTAAACTGGGTAATTTGTAACGATGTGATGAATTTTCTGTGTAGATATGTCTAGCTTGAAAATAGTGGTTAGGTGTTAGGGGTTGGGGGATAGGGAAAAGTATTTATGACGCTTCGCGCCAAGCTGCGCTTTTCTTTAATGCCCACAGGGCTATACATCCTTGATGGTGAAAATTTTTTTCATTGGCTCTAACTTGAAATGGAACTGCCTTACTTCAATCAAGATCACCAAAAGTTGCCAAGAGCCATTATTTTAACCTTTCCATTACAGTTAACTTAATGTTGCCATTACTTCTAAACTCTAGACTCCTGAATCTGACTGTAAATGTCTAAATTTGCAGAGTTATCAGAATCAGAGGTTTAGGAGATTTCCAATGGCTATTTTTCAAAAACTCAAAGCACTGCCAATTTTACTCTTACCGATGGGAGCTATTTTTTTGGGTACAGTTGCAATTGCCGACATTGAAAACAATAAGCGGGAAACTCCCCTAGTAATTGCTCATCGGGGTGCTAGTGGTTACAGACCAGAGCATACCCTTGCAGCTTATGAGCTAGCAATTCGACAAGGTGCAGATTTTATTGAGCCTGATTTGGTGGCTACAAAGGATGGTGTTCTGATTGCTCGCCATGAGAATGAACTCAGTGGTACTACTGATGTTGCTGATCGCTCGGAATTTGCCCATCTCAAAACCACGAAGATGATTGATGGGGTAGAAACTACGGGCTGGTTTAGTGAAGATTTTACCTTAGCTGAAATTAAAACACTAAGGGCAAAAGAGCGTATACCGGATATTCGTCCACAAAATACCAGCTTTGACGGTCAATTTGAGATTCCCACCTTGGAGGAGATTATTGATTTGCTCCAAAAAGAAGAAAAGGAAACTGGTCGGAAAATCGGTATTTACCCAGAGACAAAACATCCGACTCACTTTGCTAAAGCAGGTACTCTGATTAATGGTGGATCTATTAACACTTCATTAGGTAAGTTGTTAATTGATACCTTGGTAAAGAAGAATTTTACTGATTCTCAACGTATCTTTATTCAATCCTTTGAATTTGAGAATCTGATTGAGCTACAGAATAAAATCATGCCTGATGCAGGGGTTGATCTTCCCTTGGTGCAGCTTTACGGTGATATTACTGATGATTTTGTACAGCCTAGTAGTAATTTTTCCCATCCTTATGACATGATTTACAATGCAGAACAGGGTAAAGATTTGCGAGCAATCTATGGCAATCTAGTTGATTTGGTGACAATTACACCAACAACAGGTTACAAAGACTTAGTCAACGACGATGTCATTAGTTATATTGCCAGCAATTATGCCGAGGGTATAGGTCCCTGGAAAAACTCTTTTCTGCTGCGAGAAACAATCGCCGAAAAAGTGGATTGTAATGGTGATGGAGTTGCAGAAGTGGGGACACAGCTGACTGGAGAAGTCGAACCATTCCTGGAAACTGCACTTAAACGAGGGTTAGAAGTACATCCCTATACTCTCCGTGCAGAAGAGAGATACCTCACCTTGAATACTGATGGTAGCTGTCAAAATATCATTACTGAGGTGCAGCAACTGTTAGATTTAGGAGTAACAGGCTTTTTTATCGATCAACCTAATTTTGGTCGGTTCGGGGTGAAACTTTATGTTCGTCGTAATAGACGCAATAGATAGGAAACTGGAGTATTCCAATTGGCATAACTTATACTAAGTTGCATTCTGTTGTAGTAGTTATAGTGGTCTGTCCCATAAAATATGATAGATTTTCTATCACACCCGCCTAGGACTTAAGTAGGTAGGCGTAAAAAATTATCGTTTGGATAAGACAGGGGGCAGGGGGCAGGGAGCAGGGGGAAAAAGGGTTTTAGCCTTATTTACTTTTCTCCACATAGTTTGGTTTTATTGTGCCGACTTACTTATAAGTCCCAGTCTAATAGTAAAAGTCATATAAATATGACTACAAAACTAGCTATCAGAACAAATGGGATAGACCACTAGTTGGTGAGATTGCTTCCTTCCGCCCTGTGAACGTCGCAATGACATGCTGACTATCTTTGGAAGCAACTTGGTATTACCTTAGAGGGAAGTTCTTCTGACAAGAGGCGTGGTAGTCTGGGAAATTTATTCCGATATAGGACATCTCCCTCTACCTCTTGTTATCTGATTTAATTAGGGTCTGGGGAATAAAGTGCCCAATTTATAGGCTTGAACTACTTGCTTCACTCCCCCTGTTCCCCTGCATTCCCAGTGATGGATTATTTTTTTATTTGCAAGTCCCTATGTCTATTTTTTTCCACGAACAATTACACCGTACTCCTGCACTAATGACTAAATTACGGGATTTTCCAGTTATAGTATGCGGTGCTGGTGCTTTGGGTGCAAATATAAGTGAAAATTTAACTCGCTCTGGTTTTGGTAAACTCCGGATTATAGATTGCGATCGCATTGAGGAACGGAATCTTTCCACTCAACCCTATTACCGTTCTGATATTGGTGCATATAAGGCTAAAATTCTCACAAATAGTCTTTACCGTGCTTTGGGAATTGCTGTGGATGGACGCTCTCAAGAATTAACACCAGCCAATGCTGGTAAATTATTAACAGGTAGTGGTTTGGTTGTTGACACCTTTGATAACAGTGGTAGTCGTCAAGCCGTTAAAGATTACTGTCACCAATCTCAAATACCTTGTTTACATGTTGGTTTAGCTTCTGATTATGCCGAAATTATTTGGAATCAAATTTATCGCGTACCATCACCCGTAAATGATGATGTGTGTGATTACCCTTTAGCGCGTAATTTAGTTATGTTCGCAGTTGCTGTAGCTTGTGAAGTAATAGTCAAGTTTGTCGCCACAGAAGAGCAGAGAAGTTTTACTATTACATGGAATGATTTTGCTGTTCAGCCATTTAACAGGCAAAGTTAATATATTATGCCAATTTAAAAAATGATTGCTACAGATGGGAAGAAAAGCTTATGTAGTAATTCTTTCACAATCCAAAATCTAAAATCCAAAATCTAAAATCTAAAATCTAAAATAGGATTAGCTCCCAGTTTCAGTTTAATTTAACCAGCAAAACTTTTTTGTCTTTGAGCCTCATACAACATCAAAGCTCCAGTAATAGCTACATTCAATGATTCCACCCCAGGATTCAGGGGGATTTTCACTTGCAAATCAGCCATTGCTGCTAAATTAGGTGATAAGCCCGCACCTTCATTACCCAAAAGCATTAAGGTTGGTTGCTGCCAGTTTACTTGCCAATAAGTTAAATTTGCACTAGGTAAAGTCGCAATCACTTGCATCCCCACTTGTTGCGCCTGTTGCACAATCAATTTTAAATCTGGACTCACAGCCATAGGTAAACGAAACCACTGACCTGCAGAAGCACGCAGTACCTTAGGATTATCTAAATCCACACTATCTTCACTTAACCATAATCCTGACGCTCCTGCTCCCGCAGCCGCCCGAATCATTGTTCCCAAATTACCAGGATCTTGAATAGTTTCCACAGCCATAACTAAACCAGTGAAAGGAACCTGACTGGCATTGATTCCCCGTTTAGCCGTAGCTACTACCCCATCCGGTTGCACCGTAGTCGCGATCGCATTTAAAATTTCTTGACTGACAATTTCTGCCCGTTCACATTGATGACAAACAGTATCCCATAAACTCAGGTGATTCCCTTGCCATTCTGGAGTACAGCAAGCAGCATCAAAAGGATAACCCACCTCACAAGCTTCTTCTATTAAATGGGTTCCCTCAATTAAAAATAAACCCTGCTTATGTCGTTCCTTAGTAGAATGCAGTTTACGTATTTGTTTTACAAGAGGGTTTTGAGTACTGGTCAACATAGAAAGTATTATCTGGGAATTTTTGAGGATAAAAGTTGACGAAGACCCTAGCTCCATTCATCTTTCATCCTTAAACCCTTAAATGCGGAACCCGGGACTTGAACCCGGACATCCGTGAGGAAACTAGAACCTGAATCTAGCGCGTCTACCAATTCCGCCAGTCCCGCTTATTTAAGTTATTTTTGATTGACTAGTCTATTATTCTGACTTACTTATTTAATGGTGTCAAGAAAAATCTTATAATAGCATTAAATGTTACCCTGAGGATAGATATTCACAAGTATTTTTAGCTAGAAAAATATAAATTTTATGTGAGGCTGATTAAAAAAAAATATAGACAAATGAAATCTTTCGTGTAGAATCAGAACCAAATTCAGTTGGATAATATTACCTATATTGTGGAGGGTGGGCTTATTAATCTTTCCAGTGGCTTACCGGATGCCAAAGTTGTACCAAATGCAGACTCCTCAGTTCTGCAAATATTCGGTGGGCATCGTTTGCATGGTCATGTGAAAATTAGCGGAGCAAAAAACTCAGCCTTAGTAATTATGGCTGGAGCCTTGCTATGTTCGGAAGACTGCCGCATTCGCAATGTTCCTCTATTAGCAGATGTGGACAAAATGGGGCAGGTGTTGTCAGCTTTAGGCATTAGCTTAGAACGCCATGATGACATTTTAGATATTAACGCCAGTGAAATTAAAACCTCTAAAGCCCCTTATGAATTAGTTACTCAGTTGCGGGCAAGCTTTTTTGCAATTGGTGCAATTTTGGCAAGGCTAGGTGTGGCTCAAATGCCCTTACCTGGTGGTTGTGCCATTGGTGCCCGTCCTGTAGATTTGCACGTCCGAGGACTACAAGCTATGGGAGCTGAGGTGCAAATTGAACATGGTATTTGTAATGCCTATGTTCCTGGCAATCAACGCCGGCTGAAAGGAGCTAAGATTTATCTGGATACTCCCAGTGTAGGTGCCACAGAAACATTGATGATGGCGGCAACTCTGGCTGATGGTGAAACTATTATAGATAATGCTGCCCGGGAACCAGAAGTGATAGATTTAGCTAACTTCTGTATCTCAATGGGTGCAAAAATTAAAGGTGCTGGGACTAGCAAAATTATTATTGATGGTGTTCCTAAACTGCACTCTACAGATTATAAAATTATTCCCGATCGCATTGAAGCTGGGACATTTTTACTTGCCGGAGCGATTACCCGTTCTGAAATATTAGTATCATCTTTAGTACCAGAACATTTATTACCAGTAATTGCCAAGCTCAAGGAAATAGGTGTGAACTTAGTTGAGGAAGCACCTGATTGCTTACGAGTTTTACCAACAGACAATCTCCAAGCAACGGATATTGAAACTTTCCCTCATCCAGGTTTCCCCACCGATATGCAAGCACCATTTATGGCGCTCCTAACTTTGGCTGAAGGGGATAGTATAATTAACGAATCTGTATTTGAAAATCGCCTGCGCCATGCTTCGGAGTTAAACCGCTTAGGAGCAGATATTCGCGTCAAAGGAAATACTGCTTTTCTCCGTGGAGTTCCAATGTTATCTGGGGCACCAGTATTATGTCCTGACTTACGGGCAGCAGCAGCTCTAGTTTTAGCTGGGCTAGCAGCTCAAGGACAAACTACAATACATGGATTACATCACCTTGATCGTGGCTATGATCGATTAGATGTAAAGTTGCAACAGTTGGGAGCTAAAATTCAGCGAGTTTCTGCCACTGGAACTGACATGGAATTTATCAAAAATATTGGTGATTCTAAAGTGCAGATTTCGACTTAGAGAACTTCACAAAAATGATGATCCAATCTTGTCGGATGGGCATTTTGCCCATCCTTTTATGTGAGTTAGGCAAGATGGCTGCACCACAAAAAAAATTGGCATATAGCACTACGAAATTAGGGCGCGGACATTGCTAAATTTTAATAAATAAAACCAATTCAAATAATGTTTGCAACATAAATTCTTTGTAAGGGCACAGCACCAGTAAGATACTTGGGAACCCTTCCACCACAATGGACTTACTTAATTAATTATTACAAAAACAGGGAGTAGGGATGTACAAAACTTTAGTTCTGGGTCTAAAGCCCAGTTTAAAAAACTGTATTTTGACTCCGCGAAGCGCGAAAAAATACAGTGTCCTTGTTACCCCTTCGGAGTGAATCCTTCGGATACGCTTCGCGAGCGCCAGTCCACTCGGCGGCGAAGCCGCACGTGTGGCTGGACTCACAATCCCACTTTTTTAAAGGTGGGTTCCCTACTCCCTACTCCCTTTTCCCTACTCCCTCTGAATTATTACTTCTTACTTCCCCGTAGCGCCATATCTAGATGAGAATGGGCAGACAGACTCATAATTTCTCTAATAGTAGTTATACTAGCTGTATAGGGTTGGTTTCACAACCAGCCTCAATGAATTATTTTGTGGCAGGAGACAGAAGACATTCTCGTACTGGCTCACTGATAACTAAGATTAATATGTCCTTATCAAAAACATCTCTCATCGGACTGAAAGCAGATACTTTTCGCCACCCCTTGGATCTGGAAGCAACTAAGGCTCTCAAACAAATTCCTGGGATAGATCTGATAGTACGCAATCTCCTCGGACCGATCGCAGAACAAGTATTTTATGTAGAAAATATTGCTTCTAGTATTTTAGTGGGAGAGCAACAACTACCCGAGCTACACAAATTATTGGTTTCTGCTTGCCAAATTTTGGACATAGAAACGCCTCAGTTATACGTTCATTCTTCTCCAGTCCCTAATGCTTATACCTTCGCTATGCGGGGAAAACAGCCCTTTGTGGTATTGCATACTGCTTTAATTGATATGCTAACTCCAGAGGAAATTCAAGCAGTAATTGCCCATGAACTGGGACATCTAAAATGTGACCATAGTGTTTATCTCACTCCTGTAAATTTACTCATATTGGCAGCTACTGCCATGCCTAACATAGGAGGGATGTTAGCTCAAGCGATTCAGACACAATTGTTGGAATGGGTACGCTGTGCTGAATTTACTTGCGATCGCGCTGCGTTATTAGTGACCCAAGATCCAAAGGTAATTATGTCTGTGTTGATGAAATTAGCAGGCGGTTCTCCCAAATTATCATCACAATTAAATCTTGATGCTTTTATTGCCCAAGCCCGTGCCTATGATGAGATTAGTAACACTGAATTGGGGGAAATGGTCAAAGCAACCCACACATCTCAACTGACTCACCCAGTTCCCGTATTGCGAGCCAGAGAGATTGATCGCTGGTCTAGTAGTAAAGAATATCAAAGTTTGTTGCAAAATCACAAAGTATGTTATAGTAGCAAAGTTGCAGATCGGGGCGGTTGGCGAAATTGGTAGACGCACCACACTCAAAATGTGGCGACCTTGCGGTCATGGGAGTTCGATTCTCCCACTGCCCACTACCAAAAATAAATCCGTACGTGTTGAAACCTAGAGTTTAAAATTACTCGTATGTATGATTGCGACGTAAGCAAGCAATCCCAAATTCATAATTAGAAAACTATAATTAGAAGACTACGGTTTTCAAGGTAGATGAGGTTTAAACTGAAAAAGTTTGGCGCATTAGACACTACAACCAATTAGCTACAAGAACAAAAGAAGACCAGTAATTTTGACTTTGGGAATCAACTAAATTTTTGATATCTTTTAATAGGTTTAGGAAGGTATGATTCCGCTAATAATCTTACTCTAGCGGAATAATGATCTACACAATTAATGCCACTATTTAACTCTTTAATTCATTTACGAATAGTATTTCTATTTCATCCATTGTGATTTTTAGCAAATTTGCGAAAATTAAATGGAAGTTTTAGGATAAATGGTTGGGTTTTGACACCAATAGTAAGACCTAAAATATGGAGTTCAAATTCTTTCCTATGAATAAATTTAAATCCACCTAAAAAAAATAAAGAAAAATGAATTACTTGATCGTATTTTTGTATACCAATTCTTTTAGTATAATCTTTCCCAACTCCTAATGCACTCAGTAAATAATTAGCTTTACCTTCATTCAAAATCCACTGAACATAAGTATTACTATTGGGGCCGGGATAATAACGGTAAACATATTTGTATCCATACTTTGTTGGACTATTTTCAATAATTTCAGCTAGTAAACCTGCCATTTCTCCTTGCCATTCTTTTTCTAACCAACTCCCTCCATTTCCAACTCCAGAATCCCAAGGCATCAAATTTTTATGTAAATGTCCCCAACTTTCTGGACATCGACCACGATTTTGCCAAACTTCCCATCGTTCTTGTTGGTTTTCTTTAATAACTACAAACCAATAATGTACAGCAATATATCCTACAATTGAGGGAAGTTTTGCTGCTCTTAGTTGGACAGTTGTTGCCATTTAATTTTCCACTATTAATTTATTTGAAATGCAAATTCTAGATTAATTTTAATGACTCGGCGTTCGCTTATTTTGAAACTCTAAGTTGAATTAAAGCCTTAATTTAAAAGGAAAAAGGCGATTCCTAAGTAAGCGGTTATTTAGAAGTAATATTTGAAACTTTAATAAAAAGCCTCCAGAAGCGCCTATTTAAGACGTAGGGAGGTCTAAATCATAAAAATGGCTAAAACCTTGTAAGAGCCAAAAATGCCTGAATTGACGGCATATCCTAGATCATAAGCTTTGTAAGGCTTAATTAAATTTTCGGTTCAAAAATGAGCGAACGGACAGTAATGATATATCTGAATTATGCAGATGTCATAAACTCGCAATAATATTTGAAAATTACCGAGAAGTAAAATGAATCGCTAACCAAATACAAATAGGGTCACTACTGGTAGCTTCAACTCTATGCTTTTCGTGTGCTTTCAATAATAGGTAATCTCCTGGCAATAAATCCACTGTGCGACCATTTTCATAGGATAATTGAGCCTTTCCTTGCAATAAAATCACCCATTCATCAGTTTCTTGGTCATACCATTGTCCAGGAGGAGTACTTTGTCCAGTAGAGATAATCCGTTCAATCAGAATATCTTTAGTTTGTAGTAAAGTTTCAAATAATTCTTGATCAGGAAGTTGTGATGATATTTGGAAGATATTTGTTTTACTATCCATCTTTTCATTGGTAATAGGTAATAGGTCAACTTCCGACTTCCACCCAGCATTACTAGTGTAGAAACTTGTCAACAGGTTTGATTATAGAAATGCGATCGCAACTAATACTACTAATATAAGTACTGTCATCTTTAACTACAAAATTTGCAGTATTTCCTCAAACTTATTGCTTATTACTTATTACTTGCGCCTAGCGCTATAACATTGGTTTTTACCAGGAAAAAATAAGGTGTGTTCAGAAACACACCACACAAGTTTGATAACTGATAACTGTTAGCGTAGCTCCTCCGGAGGAGGCTAACTGACTCTCAGATACCTGCACCATCAAAAAACTGTTTAATTGCTTTATCTTTGATATCGCAACAGGGTGCTTCTTGGGTTATTGCTTCTTCACAGTTAGTAACATTACCCACTAAAACAGGAGTTTTTGTCGTAGATTGAAAATGCTGGAAGTCTTGTATTTGTTCTTCCAGTAATTCTATGCGATCAACTAAAGCCCGAATTACCTGCGCTTCTGAGTCTGGTAAGTTGTTATGTTCTAGGGGAGCAACCCGAACACCGGAACGGTAGACTATCCTACCGGGTACACCAACGACTGTGCAATCTGAGGGTACATCCCTGAGGACAACTGAACCAGCACCAATGCGGACATTATTACCAATGAGAATATTGCCTAATACCTTCGCACCAGCACCAACAACTGCATTTTCTCCAACTGTGGGGTGGCGTTTACCACTTTCTTTACCTGTACCCCCTAGGGTTACGCCTTGGTAAATCAAAGTGTAATCACCAATAATAGCTGTTTCACCAATAACAACCCCCATACCATGATCGATAAATACCCCTTGTCCAATTGCAGCACCAGGGTGGATTTCAATTCCAGTAATAAATCGAGAAATATGAGAAATTAATCGGGGAAGAAAAGGAATGCCAACGCTATAGAGCCAATGAGCCAACCGATGAAATAGCAAAGCTTGCAAGCCAGGGTAGCAAAACAAGACTTCTAGCCAGTTACGGGCAGCTGGATCACGTTCAAAAATAATGCGAAAGTCAGCAAGGAGTGTAGATAGCACGCTTATTGCATCCTAAATTTCGCCAAGGTAGTCAATCCTATCTTAACTTTTTAAGTGCCATAACTAAAGTTCGGTATACCGCTACGCGGAAGTCAGTAAGAAGCAGGGGAGCAGGGAACAGGGAGCAGGGGAGAAACCCCATACATGAATGTAGAGAGCAGCGCGCGCGGTCTTGGGGGTCTCCCCCATGAGCGACTGCGAAGGGCTTGAAATAGCGATGCAGCGCGCAGAAAGGGAGTCTCTCAAGAAATGAATTATTGAGAAAGAGTGCTTATGCATCGCGGCACAATTATTTCTAATTCTTCCACAAATAAATTTGGGGGCTTGTATGCTTTTCTTTTTCGGTCAAAATTTAAAAGTCAAAAGTCAAAAGTTGATTGTGTATAGGTTTTAGAATCCTAAGATGTCTAAATATAAATGCGTATTGCTGTATTAGTTCACCCTACTATTCTTTGACTAGAAGAGAGTAGTTTGTTTGTGAATTTTTTTTAAAATTACCTACCCATATTTTATATGGTCCAGCTTTCCAGTTATTGTCAGTAATGCTGGCATCTTTATTTTTACCAGTATCATCGCCACAACGAATGGTACTCTTATCTGGTCCTAATATCAGCAAAGTTGTATCCCTACCACTATTAACCTTTAATTCTAAATTAGAGAAGTCTTTTTTTAAGATCATGATGTGATCGGGAGTGGGTGTAGCAAAACCAGTACAATGATTGCCTTTTTGATCGCGTTTGCTCATATTATGTAAGGGGAAGGAGCCTTTGGTATAACCAGTGACTCGTCCTTTGTTAGGTTCAAAACCTGGTGACAGGATAATCTTCTCGAAGTTAGATGAATTTGCTATTACTGGTGTGGCGGTGACAGTGGCGATAATAGTCAAAATTAAGGTGGAATACAATCCACAATGGGGAATGCCAAACTTACTTTGAGTCATTTATTTAAAAGTAATTATAGTGTTTTTATATATAAATCTTAATTTCCATCACTATATGTTTGTCTTGGGAGTATGACACCTTATAATCTGTACAAAAAAATCTGTACAAGATATCAAAAATCTTATACGAATTGGCAAAATAAACTATCTGTTAGTCAAAGACTAAGTTGTTAGGGTTCAAGTTGCAAAAGTAAAGATGCTTTGAGAAAGTCAGTATGACTACTATCACTACTCAAGGTAAGCGATACTTGATCAAAGTCACTGCGTGGGAGTAATTTATTCACAAATGGTTTACTTAATGCTGTAAATAACTTAATCATGGGAAATTCGTGTTTAATAATTTCCTGACCTGTGCTCCAGTCAAGGTATGCATAGCCTTGATTCGGAAAAGGCATAACATGCAAACTGTTTTGGAAAGAAGGACTTTTCATAAAGCTATTTTCTTCTGTTGTGAGTATTTTATCCATAGTTGCAATGGAGGATGTAAAAATTTCATAATTCCCTAATGTTGTATGTAAGCCTCTAATTTGTGCGTCTATATTGAAAGGTTTATCTTGCTTATTATTTTGGGGAGTTGCAGCTGCTTGTATTTGTGTCCAGGCTAAGATTTTTTGCTGTTCTAATGAGAAACTATTAATACTTAAACCAGATGAAGCGGCAATCTGATCTAAATGAGAAATTCCAGCTTTACCATCCGATTTGTCTACAACTAAAATCCAATCAGGTGCTTTTTTGCCATTGTTGGGTAATAACCCCAGGGCATATTCTCCCTTTACCCAACTAAAAATATCCTCAGATAAGTCAATTCTCCAAGGATTTTGCACATCTGTCAGTGGTTTTACCCATTGGCTAATTGTATTTCTACTAGAACCAGATATAGTGTTGGTTAATTGTGTCCAAAACTGTGCCAAAGCAGTATTACCTAAATTGCTTAAATCCTTACCTGTTAAGACTAATGCTGCTGTGTTGGGAATCCAGTTTGATGCTGTTGTAAGTGTAGATAATGAGGCTGATACTGGTAATTCTTTGGATGCTGCTAAGTAAGTCGGCACAATAAAACCAAACTATGTGAAGAATAGTAAATAAGCCTAAAACCCTTGTTCCCCCTGCTCCCTGCTCCCTGCCCCCTGCCTTATCCAAACGATAATTTTTTACGCCAACCTACTTAGTATAATATTTTCTGCAAATAATCCTTTATTAGATAGCTTCAGGGCAACCATTTGACTATCGTAAACTGGATCTATTAGCTGTAACCCTTGCCATTGTGCCACTGTAGAGAAATTAATAAAAGCTGTAGCTAAATGAGATTCTTTGGGTAATTGCTGTATGGCTTTTTGATATTGGGGAGAACTGAGCAAATTCACGTCCGGTGCTTGGACATTATTTACTGCGTCTCGCAATACTTGAAGATTGTTAGCAAATAATACAAAGCTGTTTCCTACTAAAGCACTAGCCAGGGGTTGTAAATCTTTGATGTGTTTGGGTTTATTCTGCTCCTGATTCAGTTCTGGATAGTCATAAATTAGCTTTACACCTTCATATTCTTCTACAGCTAATTGATTACCTGCTAATACTCGCTGGGAAAATAATAAATCGACAAATTCTCGGCTTTTTTCTGGTTGTGCGGTGGCTAAAGCCATGAGGTATCCTGGTTGCAATCCATTTTTATCATCCCTATCTATATCTGGGGTAGTCACAGCTAAGGTAATTTCTTCCCCTAACCACGGTTGAATATCTTTTTGGTAATTAATACCAGAGTTAGCTAATAAGTAAGTCGGCACAATAAAACCAAACTATGTGAAGAAAAGTAAATAAGCCTAAAATCCTTGTTCCCCCTGCTCCCTGCTCCCTGCCCCCTGCCTTATCCAAACGATAATTTTTTACGCCGATCTACTTACACTATTTTGTAATTGGGAGGATATGCCATTTCTAGATAGGGCTGGCAAATCCTCTGGGTTTACTAGCATTGACACCATAATTGGTGCTTGTTTGGGAATAAAGATAGCTGCACTTGGTTCGGATATAGTGCCTCTATTTGTGATTAAGCTGGGGGTATTTCTGGGTAATAACCAATAAAAAATTGCAGAACCGATTAATAGCAGTGCTACCGCACCAATTGCAATTAAACTAAAAACAGAGCGTGGCCTCATATGTATTCACAAAGAGTTTAGTTTAAGTCGACTCGGTGAACCAAAAACCGACCTGGCTTTTCGCCCGGAGAGCGTTAAGTTTACCGCTATACCAACTAAAATACTAAACTGCCTGCACCACAATCGAATACTTTTGTTTCACATATTGTTAGAACCCCGACTTCTGCATCAGTATGGGCATATTGCAGGGATTCCTATGAGTAGAAGTCGGGGGTCTTTTGGTTCTAATAACTACAGTCGGGACTTGACAAATTTTTCTAATCGATCCAAGCCCTTATCAATGGTTGCCATGTCAGTAGCATAAGATAGACGAATATTGTTATCCGCAGCAAAAGCAATTCCAGGAATAACCGCCACCTGATGTTTTTCCAATAAAGCATTACAAAAGTCCATAGACTTTAATCCAGTTTTACTGATATCAGGAAACATATAAAAAGCACCATCGGGTTTGGCACAACTTAATCCAGGAATGGCGTTGAGTCTGGCTAACATTACCTGTCTTCGTTTAGCAAAGGCTTGGCGCATTTCTTCCACACAGTCCTGGGAATTTTCCAAAGCTGCGATCGCTCCATATTGAGCAAAGGTACACACATTAGATGTACTATGGCTTTGAATGGTAATAGTAGCTTTAATTAGGTCTGCCGGCCCTGCTAAATAACCAATTCGCCAAC
Organism: Calothrix rhizosoleniae SC01; assembly: GCF_900185595.1. Lineage (GTDB taxonomy): Bacteria > Cyanobacteriota > Cyanobacteriia > Cyanobacteriales > Nostocaceae > Calothrix_A > Calothrix_A rhizosoleniae. The sequence goes on along the minus strand of NZ_FYBH01000186.1, from coordinate 5,556 downwards.
CAGTCATGGAATAACCCTTAGCAAATCCATTACTGATAATGGTACGCTGAAAGATTTCCGAACCTAGGGAACCAATACTGATGTGTGTGGCTCCATCATAGAGAATTTTCTCGTAAATTTCGTCAGACACAACTAGTATATCAGCGTCAACTATGACTTGAGCGATCGCTTTGATCTCCTCTGGTGTATACACCATCCCTGTGGGATTAGATGGGGAGTTGAGGACAAATAACTTAGTTTTGGGGGTAATTGCCTGACGCAGCCTTTCTGGGGTGATTTTGTACCCGGTGGATGCATCGGTGGGTACAATTACAGCTTTACCCCCAGCTAAGGTGACCATTTCCGGATAGCTCAACCAATATGGAGCTGGAATTACCACCTCATCACCTGGTTCGATCAAAGCCAACATGAGATTAAACAGGGAATGTTTACCACCGTTGGTGACAATCACATTTTCTGCTTTATAATCTAGATTATTGTTAGATTTGAGCTTATTGGCGATCGCCTCTCGTAACTTTGGTTCTCCTGCCGCAGGGCCATATTTTGTCTTACCTTCATCCAAAGCCTTTGCAGCTGCGGCTTTAATATGGGCTGGAGTGTCAAAATCTGGTTCCCCAGCACTAAAACTACAAACATCAATTCCATCTGCCTTCATTGCCTTAGCCTTAGCTGCGATCGCTAAGGTTAGAGAAGGTTTTACCTGACTTATTCGTCCTGCCAGCTTCATCGTCACTTTTATTTGGCAAATTTTCCGTTTATTCCAGCATATCCCAGAATCCCGATCGATTTTTGTTTGTTTCTGAGGATAATAATTTTGCGAATTAAAAATGTCTCTTTTCTTGTGAGGGTTGTGAGACTTATCCAGGCATTTATGTTGGTTTCAGCACTTAATGCATTATGATACCTAATCTACCTCAAAATATCTATATATTTACTTTATATTTTTACTATTCAAATTTGAGCATAGCTTTACAGGAACTTACGTCAAATTTACAGCGCCTGCAAATTAACGGTATTAACATTAATTTAGACAGTATTAATACGGGTATTATTATAGGTGAATCTCGGGATTTACTATATGATGAAATCATGAAAAACAAAATATTATTATGAAGAATAAAGCTAATAAAAGAAGATTATAAAATGTTGCGTAAGTAGGATAATAAATACTGATATTGGCAAATCTCAGGCATCAAAACATCGAGCATTTAGATTTGCATAAATTAGATTATGTTATTGTCAAAATCAATTTTTATCAGTATTGTCATAGCTCTCTGATGATTACATATAAGAACGATAATTGATTGTCAAGGCTTAAAGATAGGCATATCCTAAATCATATAACTTGGTCTAAAATCTGAGAAAAAACAGATAATTTATCAAAAAGATTTTTTAACTTATTGATAAATGTATTTATGAACATAAGTACAGTTCTGCCAAATAATTTGGTAATGAATAATATTAATAATATCAATTTTTTTTGATATATCCTGATTGTTTTAGGAGAGTTATTTAGGTTGGATAAAATTAAAAACTCTAATTTTTTTGAGGTTAAAACAATGCAATTTTTAAAAAAAGTACTACTATTCTGTGCTCCATGTTTAGCTATTTCAATGGTGACAGTTTCACCTAGTAAAGCAGCTACTCTTGCCAACTCAGAAGGGAACTTTTTGTTTACAAATTTTAGTCAAAATCCTTCCACAGTCTCCACTAATATTGACTTTGATGCCAATGTCAATGCCATAGGAATTTTTGAAGATGCTAAATTATCTACCGAAGCGAATGCAGATGCAGTTTTTGTTATTGACCCCGCACTAGGATATAATGTCTCTTCAACTTCTGCGTTAGGTGAAGTTGGAGCTTACATAGGTACAGCAGAAAGTGAAGCCACGATTCGAGGAGTCTTTGATATAACGGCAGATACTAATTTCAAATTTGATTTTTTTGGCGATTTAACCCTAGATACATCCATAGATTATCCATTGGTAGATAATCCATCTGTAGATAATCCATATGTGGAAAATGCCAGGGCAAATGGAAATATCTTTTTTACACTAGTAGATGTAAGTAATAATCAGACCATAGACTACTTTAGTCTTGTAGGTAATCTAACTACAGCAGGAGATAATGATTTTATTGGCTATGATAACAGTGAATATGTGCTGATAGATCCGTATGCAACTAGCACTGATTACGACTTTGGAGAGAATCAAGAATACGCTGAAGCCTATATTGTTGGTTCTTACGATCGCTATTTTGCAAATAACACTACATTAGCTTTGGTAGAAGTTAAACGAAACAAGGTGGAAATTTCAGCAGTTCCGGAGCCTGAGCCTTCAGCAAATCCAGCCTTACTTATAGCTACTTTAACTTTATTTAGCTGTGGTGCTCTCATGGTTAAACCTAAATTAAATAAGCCAAGTCAGTGTATTGAATAGCTACAATATGTCCGATATGCCAATATTCTGGTTTTCTAATTGGTGTTGATACTAACATGCTAATAGCATACTAAAATACAGCCTGTCTTACAGTAACTATGGATAGCTTCATTCGTTTTAACCGAGTTCTTGCATTTTGAGATCTAGAGCTTTCACATGAATATTGGACCATTCTGTTGACATTCCCCAATATTGAAAGAGACCAAAAGCAGCTTGATTAATTCTAGGTAATTTGCTATTGAGATGCTGATTGTGTTCTTGACATACCCAAACATTTGGCTCAGGGTTGCCTTTCTTCCAAATGCGAAACCTTGCACAATTAACATTTTTTTCCATAATCACTTGATGTCTGACGCTGTAGGTAATGCCTGAACGGATAGGAAGTTTAATCTCTTTTTCAGTCTTGATCACCCATGAATCTTCCTTCTCATATAGGCAGTCTCCCCAAGCTATCCAAATCTGAGGCAATCCCTTATGGTCGAGCGTCGCCAGCCCTGCAGTGGAATAACCGGGTTTAATACCCAGATCCGGGGACTGTTCTGTATGTCCGGCAAAAAAGTCGCTTAATCCCAGGAAGGACCAACCCTTTCTATTACTGGCAAACTTCACATCATAGGTAGCTTCTTGGCTGCCACCAGGAGAAGCAAGCAGTAAGAGAGTATCAGAACCAACTGGCTCCCGCGAACAAATCGCATTTTTTTCATGATCAATGTCAAAGTTACCGTCCACAATTTGGGCAATTTCTTGAATGTTATTGTAACTACTGAGATTGTCCAAGTTCAGGGGGAGAGGTAAGGGCTGAGAATTCCAGTTAAATTCAGCATTCAGCACCTCAATTTCTCCCTCCCCATTTTTGATTTGAATGCTGATACTATTCCACCCTTCCCGGAGTGCTGGACTATCAACCGGGATTTCAATGTTGAAGTGACCTGGTAGATCTTTCAATCGCAGCACGGATGGGGTTCTGGTTCCCCAAGGATACTTCGGTTTTCCTAACTCCGGTTCTGGTTCTACATAAAAATGAACTGGCGAGCCGCCATTTAGCAGGTACAATGAATGCACTACAGGCAGTTTGGTATCTGTGTTTCCCAGAATATTTATATCGTTGTGTCGCCAACGAAATTGTTGTCGGTTGCCGTGTAGTAGTTGAATCATAAATTCTGCACCTCTTTTAAGTTTATAGATAAAGTAATATATTGAACATCATGGTGTGAATTAAAAACATCTCTTCTCCTGTAAGGATTTTGAGACTTGTCTTGTAATCATGTTTTGGAAATTATTAACGCAATTACAATGATTTCAGCACTTAATTCACATTAAGGGTATTGATTTAGTATTTAGTGTTATTTTTACTACAGTAATGCTTGGTAAATAATGATAAAATCACGGAGTTCAAAGTTGTCGGGATTCAACTCCAAAGCTCTTTGATAGCAAGTGAGGGAATCTTCAAACTGTCCCTGCTCTTGGAGTGCTGTTCCCAAGTTGTAATGAGCATTCCCTAAATCTGGCTGTAGGGCTATAGCCTGTTGAAAGTAAGCAATGGCAATTTTCAAATTCCCTGCTTTTTTGCGGTCAATGCCTAGTTTGTTATTCAAAGCTCCATAGTAGACTTTTTGTTCTGGAGAGAGTTTTCCTTGGGAGTACAGGATGTTGCCCAAATTAACCTCAGCTTCAGCGCAGTCTGACTGAAATTCCAGAGCTTTTTGATAGCAGGTTATAGCTTCTTCCAGTTTGCCTTGTTGTTGCAAGGTATAGCCGAGATTGTTGTAAACGGCTACCGAGTTCGGTTGCAAGGCTAAGACTTGCTTATAGGCTGACTCTGCTTCTTTTAATTGACCTTGAGCTTGGCGCAAATTACCTAAACTAAACCAAGTTTTTGTAGACTTTGGGTGGATCTGGAGGGCTGCAATAAACAACTTCTCAGCAGACTGGTGCTGACCTACTTGCTGTGCCAGCGTTCCCAACCCATATAATGCCTCTGGGTGGTGAGGCTGTTGCTCTAGAATCAGATTGTAAACTTCCTTAGCTTTGACTAAGTGATTTGATCGATGATATTGAAACGCAAGCTGGAGGACTTCTGAAATTTTTGGCATGGGAACTCTTCTTTTTTGATTTTTCAATCTACCAAATACAAATAGGTTCCATCAAAATAGGAACACTCAATTACAAACAGTTTTGTATAACTGCAAGGTTTTATCAGCAGCCCGTTCCCAGGTAAAATAATCAAAAGCACGTTGTCGTCCTGCTCTGCCCATAGATTCTCTGAGATCATCATTTTCAAGAAGTTGCAGGATTGCAGTTGCTAGGGCAGGGGCATTGTTCTTTTCCACCAAAAGACCCGTTTCGCCATCCTGGACAGTTTCCACTATAGCCCCAGAACGAGTGGCAACTACAGGTGTACCTGCTGCCATTGACTCAACCGGTGGAATTCCAAAACCTTCATCCCAGATTGGTGGAAAAACAAAAATATCTGCTTGAAAGAAACGGTCAATCAACTGGGAACGAGGAATCATTCCTGCAAAAGATACTCTACCTGCAATGTCTGGAGAAAGCCTTTGTTGCAATTCAGATAGATATTGTTTTGCATAAAAGGGTTTTAAGCAGTCTACTAAGGTTTTATCATCTAAAGGAAAACATTCTTGTGCAGGAACTGTTCCTTGTGGGCCTACCACTTCTAGCTGAACATTGGGATAGCTTTTAACTACAATTTGTAGAGCTTCTAATAAAATATGTATCCCTTTTTGTGGTGACACCGCACCTGCATACATGATACGCTTGATTTCCCTTTCTCTAGCTTCCCTATAGTCTTTCTTACTATTCACAAATTCACCGCTTTCAATACCGTTGTAAATTGTCTGGCAGCGATCAGCAATTTGGGGAAAGTCTCGACGAGTTTTTTCAGTTATGTAGTTACTGACACAAGTGACATAGTCAACGTGGCGAAGACGCTTTTCAAATATTTTCCGGTTGTGTTGGGGAAACAGCTCACTATGAAGGGTTAAGACAATTTTAGCTTTAGGGTTTAAGGAGCGAATAACTGGTATGTACTGGCTCGTATGTTGAAAATGAATCACATCGCACGGTTGAAGGGATAAATCCATTGCCACTTCCTGACTGT
>NZ_FYBH01000038.1 GCF_900185595.1 Calothrix rhizosoleniae SC01 | reverse complement strand
TCATAAATTACAGTTTTGATATTTTGATGGCTTATCAATTAAGAAGGAAAATCACCAAAGCCCATAAGTCATGGTTTACCAAGGCTTTACTTGTAGTTCTAGGCTTAGTATCAGTCTTTGCCATATCACCCTTTATTACTGCTATTAGAACTGACGCAGCCCCGACTGAATATCGCACCATTGATGGTAGCGACAACAATGTAGCTAATCCCAACTACGGCAAAACTGGCACCCAACTAATCAGGCTTGCAGATCCAGCCTATGAAGACGGCATTTCCAGCCCAGCAGGTAGTAATCGCCCTAATCCCCGTACCATTAGCAATGTGGTTGCCGCCCAAGATGATCCCGAAAATAGACCAAACATAACGGATACTACCAACATGGTGTTTCAGTGGGGACAATTTCTAGATCATGATATTGATCTAACTGAGGGAAAAGATGAATCGTTTCCTATTATCGTTCCTGAGGGTGACGAGTTTTTTGAAAGTGGTTCTGAGATTCCTTTGGAGCGATCAATTTTTGATAAAACTACTGGTATAGATAACCCACGGCAACAAATCAACGAAATTACTGCTTGGATCGATGCCTCCAATGTCTATGGTTCTGATAAAAAGCGAGCAAAGTTTTTGCGCGAAGGAAAATGCGGACGTTTAAAAACTAGCAAAAAGTTCAATTTACTACCTCTCAATACTAAAGGCTTACCCAACTCTCCCAATACTGATCGAGAGTTCGCTATTGCTGGTGACATTCGTGCCTCTGAACAAGTTGGATTATTAGCAATACATACTCTTTTTATGCGGGAGCACAATCGTTTAGCCGATATCATTACTCGTAATACGAAAATTAAAGCTAACGAGGTGGGTGATAGTGCGTTTAAAGTATAAGAAAGACTAACTGAAAACCCTTGAGGTTAAGGTACAAATTCTCACGAGGGACTGACTTCAAGTTAGTCCCTTCTGCTAATCATGTTATAATAAGCAACCAAACGTCAATTATCAATTGATTGTATATCAAAATACATAACCTGGAGAGGTGGCAGAGTGGTTGAATGCGGCGCACTCGAAATGCGTTATACCTTCACCGGTATCGGGGGTTCGAATCCCCCCCTCTCCGTAGATTATATAAATGCGATCGCACAAACAAAGAGCGATCGCATTTTACTTTGCTTTTGCAAGTTTACAGAAACGGGAACCTGAAAGCCAATTCTTGATTCAACATTGAAGTCACTGGCTTCATAAAATCAAAAAATAAAGAACCCTCTTTTATGCTTGGTGGTGAAATTTTTTTTCATCTCTACGAAAAGCCCCATGTAGCGAGTTTACGGGAAAGTCTTTCTTGAGTAGCAAGGGCATCTCATCAATTAATTCCAGCTTTACGCTACAGTTTACTTCAGTCAAACTGACCTACAAAAAAAATTAAAATCTCAGCTCAAACCAATGTAAATGTTTAGAGCTTTGTCTTTCAGACATCGCCAGCAAAATGTGAGGAGAATAAAATTAATATGCGAGCTTTACTGATTTATCCTGTATTTCCCAAAACCTTTTGGTCTTATGAAAAAATTTTGCAATTAGTTGATCGCAAAGTACTATTACCTCCTCTGGGTTTGGTGACAGTCGCAGCAATTCTCCCCCAAGAATGGGAATTTAAATTAGTGGATCGCAATATTCGTCCAGCCACAGAGGCAGAATGGGAATGGGCTGATATCGTCATTATGTCAGCAATGATTGTGCAAAAACAAGATTTGCTCGACCAAATCAAAGAAGCCAAACGCCGGGGTAAATTAGTCGCAATTGGTGGTCCTTATCCCACTTCCACTCCAGACGAACCAAAAGCTGCTGGGGTAGATTTTATGATTCTGGATGAAGGAGAAATCACCCTTCCCATGTTCGTAGAAGCGATCCAAAAAGGTGAAATGTCAGGTACATTCCGCGCCACAGAAAAACCAGATGTCACCACCACACCCATACCCCGCTTTGATTTACTGGAATTTGATGCCTATGACATGATGTCCGTGCAATTCTCTCGCGGTTGTCCTTTTCAGTGTGAATTTTGTGACATCATTATTCTCTACGGACGTAAACCCCGCACCAAGACTCCAGCACAACTTTTAGCTGAATTAGATTACCTCTATAAACTGGGGTGGCGACGAGGTATATTCATGGTAGATGATAACTTTATTGGTAACAAACGCAACGTAAAATTGTTACTCAAAGAGTTAAAAATATGGATGGCAGAACATCAGTATCCATTTCGATTTGATACAGAAGCCTCAATAGATTTAGCATCAGATCCAGAATTGATGGAATTGATGGTTGAATCTGGATTTGCTGCGGTATTCTTGGGTATTGAAACCCCAGATGAAGATAGTTTGCAATTAACAAAGAAATTTCAAAATACCCGTAGCTCTCTCACAGAATCAGTAGAAGCCATTATTAGAGCCGGATTGCGTCCTATGGCAGGCTTTATCATTGGTTTCGATGGTGAAAAAGCTGGAGCAGGCGATCGCATTGTGCGTTTTGCCGAACAAGCTGCTATTCCTTCTACAACTTTTGCTATGTTACAAGCACTACCTAATACAGCCTTGTGGCATCGTTTAATTAAAGAAGGTCGATTACGGGATCACAAGGATGGAAATATCAATCAAACAACCTTGATGAACTTTATTCCCACCCGTCCTCTAGGAGAAATTGCCAGAGAATATATTGAAGCTTTCTGTACTTTATATGACTTAGACGCATATTTGGATCGGACATATCGTTGTTTTTTAATGATGGGTACCCCCAGTTGGAAAGCTCCATTCAAAATGCCAGAGTGGAAAGTTGTTAAAGCCCTAGGAATTATTATTTGGCGACAAGGAATTAAACGCCCAACTCGATGGAAATTCTGGCATCACTTATTTAGTATGATTAAGCGTAATCCAGGGGTTGCGGAGCATTACCTAGCTACCTGTGCCCATATCGAGCATTTCTTTGAATATCGGCAAATAGTCCGCGAGGAAATTGAATCCCAGTTAGCCGAGTATCTCGCTCAAGGGGAAGAAAAACCTTATGTGTTAGAGGAGAAGACAGAGGCAATGGTGTGACAAGTAATAGCCCTCTTCTGTCACTTTCCGAATTCAAGAAATAATAAAATTAGCCGGATTAAGCAGAAGAAAAAAATGGTTGGTATTGATTTATGAAACTAATTAGATGATTAAATCCAAGCAATAACTTAGAATTAGGAAAAACATCTAGCCAAGGAAAAACTAGCCACAACATGAGAATTGGTTGAAGAATCAAGCGTAGATTATTTAAAGTATTCTTCCACCCACTACCATAATCCCACTGCTGGTGTAAAGAAAAATCAACGGAGTTACTTTTTTTCTCTGCTTTACTTGTTCGTTGCTGTTTTATAGATAAAAAAACTGGTGAAATTAAACTGACCATCGTATAAACAGAAAAGATAATCTCCCACCATTTTTGAATATCTTTAAAGTTGGTAAATCTATAATCAGTCCATCCTAATTCTT
>NZ_FYBH01000035.1 GCF_900185595.1 Calothrix rhizosoleniae SC01 | reverse complement strand
CTTAATATTACCAATCTCTTTGTAACCACGGACATGAATCCGCTCTTGATTGGTACGGCGATAGGTAAGTTTGTGAATCAGCCAAGGATAACCGTGGAAGTTAAACATCACTGGCTTATCTGGTGTAAATAAAGTATCAAAATCTGTATTAGATAAACCGTGGGGATGTTCAGTTTCTGGCATCAACTTATACAGGTCTACCACATTGATAAATCTCACCTTTAATTCTGGGAACTCTTCCCGGAGAATTGCTGTAGCTGCCAATGATTCCATTGTGGGAATATCACCACAACAAGCCATAATTACATCTGGTTCATCGGGTTCCACACCACAATCATCGTTACTTGCCCATTCCCAAATACCAAGACCCTTGGAGCAATGCTGGATGGCTTCTTCCATAGTCAGGTATTGTAAGTGCTTTTGCTTATCAGCAACAATCACATTGATGTAATTGTGACTACGCAAGCAATGGTCTGCTACTGACAGCAAACAATTGGCATCGGGGGGTAGATAAATACGAACAACATCTGGACTTTTGTTTGTGACTACATCTATAAAACCAGGATCTTGGTGACTAAAACCGTTGTGATCCTGCCGCCAAACTGTAGAGGTAATCAGCATATTCAGGGAAGAAATGGGAGCACGCCATGGTATTTCTCTACATGTTTGCAACCATTTGGCATGTTGGTTAAACATTGAGTCAATCACATGCACAAAAGCTTCATAGGAGGAAAAGAATCCATGTCGTCCGGAAAGTAAGTATCCTTCTAGCCAGCCTTCCAAGGTATGCTCACTTAACATTTCCATCACACGACCCTGAGGAGCCAATTCACCTCCATCTTTATCCTCTGGTAGGTGTTCTCCCATCCATACCTTTTTACTGGCTTCATAAATTGCTTGGAGGCGGTTGGAAGAGGTTTCATCGGGACAAAATACTCGGAAATTATGGGGATTTCTACACATCAAATCCCGTAGCAGATAGCTCAAAATTTTGGTATTTTCAACTTCCGTAATTCCTGGTTTGCGTACTGTAACTGCATATTCCCGGAAATCTGGCATAATCAATGCCTTACGCACTAATCCACCATTGGCGATGGGGTTGGCACTCATGCGCCTGTTACCTGTGGGAGCAAGTGCTTTCAGTTCCGGAATCAAGCTACCATTGGCATCAAATAACTTCTCTGGTTGGTAGCTATTCATCCAATCTAATAATAAGTAAGTCGGCACAATAAAACCAAACTATGTGGAGAAAAGTAAATAAGGCTAAAACCCTTTTTCCCCCTGCTCCCTGCCCCCTGCCCCCTGTCTTATCCAAACGATAATTTTTTACGCCTACCTACTTAGTTGCAAATGTTCGGGATTTTGGTGCATACCCCCCATTGGTACTTGGTGTGCCCGCCAGAACCCTTCTACTTTGTGTCCATCTACTTCTTGAGGCCCTGTCCAACCTTTGGGCGATCGCAGTATGATCATAGGCCAACGGTGACGTTGAGTAACACCACTACTACGTGCTAATTGTTGCACTTTTCTAATATCTTGTACGCAATGCTCTACGGTAGCAGCCATCGCTTGGTGCATACTCTCAGGGTCAGAACCTTCTACGAAATAAGGGGTGTAACCGTAGCCTTTAAATAGGTCTGCCAGTTCTTCGTGACTAATGCGAGATAGGATGGTTGGATTGGCAATTTTATAACCGTTGAGGTGCAAAATCGGCAACACAGCACCATCAGTAATCGGATTGAGAAATTTGTTGGAGTGCCATGCAGTCGCTAAAGGACCAGTTTCTGCTTCTCCGTCTCCCACAACACAAGCGACAATTAAATCGGGGTTGTCATAGGCTGCACCGTAGGCATGGGAGAGACTATAACCTAGTTCCCCTCCTTCGTGAATAGAACCAGGGGTTTCGGGAGTACAATGGCTACCAATGCCACCAGGGAAGGAAAACTGCTGGAAAAACTTACGCATTCCTGATTCATCTTGGCTCTTATCAGGGTAAGTTTCCGAGTAGGTTCCTTCCAAATATATGGGAGCTAATACTCCT
>NZ_FYBH01000297.1 GCF_900185595.1 Calothrix rhizosoleniae SC01 | reverse complement strand
CAACAGGCAATCAATCAAGATTTTGTGCTGGCTGACCTAATTATTGCCTTAGATAAGGAAGAACATCAACCACTAATTTTAGAACGTTTTCCCCAGTGGACAGATACTGTTGAATACTGGTTAATTCACGACACGCACATTACTGCACCAGCGATGGCAATGAAAGAATTAGAAGGTAAACTGGTGCAACTAATAGGAAGATTATCATAAAAAGAGCGATCGCTTTTTTCTAACTTCACCGATGATTTTGATCTTAATTATTGAAAGAGCGATCGCACTTCAAAAACTCAAATATTTTTACCAGGAGTACCAATTCTGAAAAACTTTTATTTGGCGCTAGCTGCGGCTTCAGATACAGGAGTTTCTTTATTTGCAATCGCTGTATGAACTGTCAGAGTGGAGCAAGGTGCATGGTGCAACACATAATTACTCACACTACCCAAGAAAAATTCTGTCAAGCCACTACGACCCCTGCGTCCTACTATAATTAAGTCAGCTTCCCAACTACGGGCAAGGTCACAGATAACACTACCAGGATTACCCAAAATTTGCCGAAATTCAGTATCGATACCTGCGGTATTTGCTTCAGCAGCATAGGATTGAAGAATCTTTAGTCCTTCATTCTTATAGGTTTCCCATTGCTTTTGGTAAAATTCCCAAGTTTGGGCACTTAATTGGGGACTGTAGTTCCAATAAGAAAATGGAGGTGGATAGGGACTACCATCTTCTTCATGGGATAGAACGTGGAGAAGCATTAAATTAGCATTATTGGTTTTTGCTAGACACAGAGCATGTTCATAAACTTGCTGGGCATTGTCAGACTGATCTAATGCAACTAAAATTTTTCTAAACATAAGTATATTTCCTCAATGTTCTAGATTCAGTTGGTATAAATTATCTAGCAATCCTAGCTAAACCGCTTATAAAAAGAGGAGAGAGGGGAGTGTGGAAAGTGTGGAAAGTGTGGGGAGAAAATAACTTTTTCTTCTCACTCTTAACCAGGCATAGTTCCCTTGGTGGAGCACTAGTGCAAGAAGCAGTTGACTAAATATTCAGAGATTACGGTTGTAGATTGCTATTATGGGGAATCCTATTTGATTCCTGTGGTGAAAATGCCTAATAGGGCATAGTTATTTTCAAGCCATAGCCTTTGTTAAAGAGGCATTTGAGATTTAGTATGTATTTTCAATTCCAGGAGCCCTATATTAATAGGATATCCAAAAAATGTTAAATAAACTTATCCCTTTAGTCTTAATTTTAGTACAAAACTGGGAATAATTTATGAACCTGAAGCAAAATAGAGGGATTGAATAAATAGAGGACAAAACTTTACCAACTATATTGTGAAAATAATCAATATTGCTCAATTTTTCTTATTAACCCTATTGCTTACAGTAAGTACATCCAATTTTGGGCAAGCATATAGCCCAGAACTTGCGACGCTCCCCAAGGGGTCAAATACGACATACAATACTGACAGCCATATAGCTAGCAACTACCAAGAGAAAATTTTCCCGGATTCATCTATTGATACACAATTTTATCAGTACCATGTAGAGAATAAATTACCATCAACAACGATGTCTGCTGTCAAACCCCTCAATTACCCACCTAGCCTCAAAATGGAGCAAACTGATAATTATCACGGTACTGTGGTTAAAGATCCCTATCGGTGGCTAGAAGATAGCGATTCCCAGGAAACTAAGGCTTGGATCAAGGCACAAAACCAAGTTACTTTTAGCTACTTACAAGCAATACCCTCTAGGGAAAAAATTAAGCAGCGATTGACAAAGCTTTGGGATTATGAAAAATATGGTATCCCATTTCAGGAGGGTAACAAGTACTTTTACTTAAAAAATAACGGTTTACAAAATCAAAGTGTCTTGTATACCTTAAATAGGTTGGATGCTCAACCTAAAGTACTGCTAGATCCCAATAAATTATCTGCGGATGGTACAGTTGCCCTATCAGGATTATCTGTTAGCGATGATGGTAAGCTATTAGCATATGGTATATCTACTTCTGGTTCTGACTGGCAACAATGGAAGGTCAGGGATGTTGAAACAGGCAAAGATTTATCAGATAGCCTACAATGGGTTAAATTTTCTCGTGTTTCTTGGACTAGTAATAGTCTGGGTTTTTTCTACAGCCGCTACGATCAACCCACGGGAAAAAACAAATTTGAGGATGTCAACTATTATCAAAAACTCTACTACCACAGAATAGGTACACCCCAATCAAAAGATACTTTAATCTACCAACGCTCTGACCATAAGGAATGGGGATTTTCTGGAAAGGTAACAGAGGATGGACAATATCTAATTATTTCTGTTTGGTTGGGTACGGATCGCCGTAATTTAGTTTTCTATCAAGATTTAACCAATCCTGATGGCAAGGTGGTGGAATTAATTAGTAATTTTACCGCAAATTATAGCTTTATTGGCAATGACAAGGGTGTGTTTTATTTCCGTACTGATGTTAATGCACCACGGGGGAAAATCATTGCTATTAACACCCAAAAACCAGAGTCAAAATATTGGCAGGAAATTCTCCCACAATCCGTGGATACTTTGAGGAATGTGAGTATTATTAACAACCAATTTATTGCTAGTTATCTTCAAGATGCTCACAGCCAAATTAAGATTTTTGACCTCAGTGGTTTATTGGTAAGGCAGGTAGAATTACCTGGGATTGGTTCTGTTGGTGGTTTTTATGGCAAGCGAAATGACAGAGAAACTTTTTATAGTTTTACTAGTTTCACTACACCGACCACTATATACCGCTACGATATGGTGACCGGAAAAAGTCAAGTTTTGCGATCGCCACAAGTTGATTTTAATCCCGCAGATTACGAAACCAGACAAGTTTTTTACCAAAGTAAAGATGGTACGAAAATACCGATGTTTATTACCTCTAAAAAAGGTATTAAATTCGACGGAGACAACCCTACTTATTTATATGGATATGGTGGTTTTAACGTCTCCCTCACACCTAGTTTTTCCGTCAGTATGTTGGTGTGGATGGAAATGGGAGGGGTATATGCAGTTCCCAATTTACGGGGTGGGGGTGAGTACGGACAAGAATGGCATCAGGCTGGAATGAAGTTAAACAAGCAAAATGTCTTTGATGACTTTATTGGAGCGGCAGAATGGTTGATTCAGAACAAGTATACTCAAAAAGGTAAACTAGCGATCGCTGGTGGTAGTAATGGAGGATTGCTAGTAGGTGCTTGCATGACTCAACGTCCAGATTTGTTTGCTGTGACTTTACCATCTGTGGGTGTCATGGATATGCTGCGGTTCCACAAATTTACTATTGGTTGGGCTTGGATATCTGAATATGGCTCCCCAGAGAATAAGGAGGAATTTACAGCACTTTACGCCTATTCTCCTCTGCATAATCTGAAACCAGGTACAACTTACCCAGCAACCATGATTACCACCGCAGATCATGATGATCGTGTGGTACCCGTCCATAGTTTCAAATTTGCTGCGGCTCTACAAGCAGCTCATAGTGGTAATACACCAGTATTAATTCGGATTGAAACCAAAGCCGGACATGGTGCAGGTAAACCTACCACTAAAATAATTGATGAGATAGCAGATAGGTGGTCGTTTTTGGCTCACAATCTGGAAATGTAGCGCTAGGGGCAAGTAATAAGTAATAATTCCTTATTTCAAGCCCCCACATTCATGTATGGGGTTTCTCTCCTGCTCCCTGCTCCCTGCCCCCTGCCTTTGAATCATATGGCGCTACCAGGAAAATTTGGTACACAAAAACTAAATGTAATATTTTTTTGCATTGATATTTGAATTCAGTCAAAACTCAATATCATAATTTGGGATATTTTCCCAGGATTCACTACATTTATCAATTTTTAGCCAGGAGAATATGCTCATATCTTGCACCACATGATCCCATGAGAGAATTATCGCCTGTAACCCTTATTATTTCGTAGGGTGGGCACTGCCCACCTTACCATTATTCAGAAGGTGCAAGATGTGAATATGGAGTAATCTCCATTGCAGCACGAAAGTTGCCTATGTATTTGTACTTATTAATAGCCATTAGTAGTATTTACTGCAATATTTTTTATTTTGTAACTATTTTTATAAAAAAACAAATATAAAAGTGCTGATTAGATTATTTATAAGCTTTTTAAGATTTTAAATAGCCTAATTAACAAAATAATATTTTAATAATTTAAATTTATCCATATATCAGCTTTTTTTAGATATTTAACCCCTTTCTTTTCCTAGAAGTTTCCATAATAATGAAACTCACCAGACATCACACATCGCCATAGGCGGCTAGGTGAAAGCAATTATTTGAGCGCAGATTTTGCTCAGAAACCATTTTGAAGAGGCAAAAAAGTGAAATTAGCAGTTTACGGGAAAGGTGGAATCGGCAAATCCACAACCAGTTGTAATATTTCCGTCGCCCTAGCCAAACGCGGTAAAAAAGTGCTGCAAATTGGCTGCGATCCCAAACATGACAGTACATTTACCCTCACAGGGTTCTTGATTCCAACAATCATTGATACTTTGCAAGAAAAAGACTACCACTACGAAGATGTTTGGCCCGAAGATGTAATTTATAAAGGCTATGGCGGAGTTGATTGCGTAGAAGCAGGTGGTCCCCCGGCTGGTGCAGGCTGCGGAGGTTATGTGGTTGGAGAAACAGTAAAATTACTGAAGGAACTCAATGCTTTTGATGAGTATGATGTCATACTGTTTGATGTATTGGGTGACGTGGTTTGTGGTGGATTTGCAGCTCCCCTCAACTATGCAGATTACTGCATGATTGTTACAGATAATGGCTTTGATGCTTTATTTGCAGCTAACCGCATTGCCGCTTCTGTCAGGGAAAAAGCCCGGACTCACCCCTTACGTTTAGCTGGGTTAATTGGTAACCGTACTTCTAAGCGGGATTTAATCGACAAGTACGTAGATACCGTACCTATGCCAGTTTTAGAAGTATTACCTTTAATTGAAGATATCCGTATTTCTCGGGTAAAAGGAAAAACTTTGTTTGAAATGGCGGAAAAAGAGCCATCGTTAAATTACGTATGCGAGTACTATCTTAACATTGCCGACCAAATTCTTTCTCGACCTGAAGGTGTTGTTCCACAAGACGCTCAGGATAGAGATTTATTTTCTTTATTATCAGATTTTTACTTAAATCCGAAAAAACCCCCAGCTCTTAATCCGGAAGAGGAACTAAACTTGATGATTGTATAAATCATTTAGTTTCTCAGGATGAGGATAATATGGCGTTCTTTTATAGTTTTACAGATTCACTCAAAAATAAGTGGCTACAATTTTTTCAACTTAATCGGGATTGGATCAAGCTCCACATGGAGGTTGAGTCTGTTTACACTCCAGATGGCGGAAAACGCCCTTCTTCCTACCTCATCCTGGGTGTAGCCAATGCACTAGAACCCAAGTTAGCGCAGTTGATGCTACCCTTTTCCAGGTTAAATGCTGATGCTGATATTTTAGTGGAGGTTTTAGGCTTACATTTCGATCCAGATGTTGCGCTGGGTAATTATAATTCAATGCAATCCAGTTCCATGATGTCAGAGTCTGCTGATGATGACAACTCAGAATATGTCATGGATGAAGTACGCCATGAAGGAGTATCCAATGACACTGTGGCAGAAATGGATACACGCTTCACAACTTCGGAAACGGTTATGGAAGATGGAATGTCTGCAATGTCCACCGATGATAGTGACACATTTCAGATGTCTGAAGAGCCACAAAATGGGATGTCAAATTTCTCAGAAGCTGGCTTTGAAGAATCACAGGTTGGAGCCAGCAATGATGCATTTGGGGATATTTCCTTCGATGATTTAAAAGATTCCCAGACAGTTGACTCTGCTGCTGGTGAACTTGAAGAACAAATTGATGACCAGATGTTTGATGATATCGGTGCTTCTGCTGATGATGCATTTGGCGATGTTATGAAAGATGTCTGGAGTGAAGAGAACGCTTCTCAAAATGGAGAAGCAGATAACCAAGATGGGGAAGAAATGTCAACTGACGCTATTGACACCACGGAAATGGCGGAAATCTTCTCCCACAATTAATAGCAGCCACAATGAGGCAATGGCAATTTGTGATTTTGGGAGATATTCCCTGGGATGAGTGTTGCGGATTTAGTGGTAGTTGACAGTCAATAAATGCAGCAGTTTCCAACCGAAATCCTTCACTTTGCCTCATGTGCTTGTAATCTCAAAGGGAGAAAATATTAAAATGACCGTTGCAAAACCAGAAGCTTTAAATTTTGATTGTGAAACAGGTAATTATCATACCTTTTGTCCAATTAGTTGTGTAGCTTGGTTGTACCAAAAAATAGAAGATAGTTTCTTTTTGGTAATTGGGACAAAGACTTGTGGCTATTTCCTCCAAAATGCGATGGGGGTAATGATTTTTGCCGAACCCCGCTATGCTATGGCTGAGTTGGAAGAAGGTGATATTTCCGCCCAGTTAAATGATTATGAAGAATTAAAGCGCCTGTGTTTGCAAATAAAACGCGATCGCAACCCCAGTGTAATTGTCTGGATTGGCACTTGCACTACTGAAATTATCAAAATGGATTTAGAAGGGTTAGCACCGAAACTGGAGGCAGAAATCGGTATTCCCATTGTTGTCGCCCGTGCTAATGGCTTAGATTACGCCTTTACCCAAGGGGAGGATACTGTGCTGGCATCTATGGCTTTACGTTGCCCTGCAGAGGCTCCTGTGGCAGAAGTGGAGAAGGGTGAGCGCAATGCCATTCAAAAGTTGATCAACTTTGGTAAGCGGAAAGAAGAAGTTGCTCAAGAAGAATCAGAATATATAGATCATCCCCCCCTAGTTCTGTTTGGTTCTCTCCCGGATCCCGTAGTTACCCAATTAAGCCTGGAGCTGAAAAAACAAGGGATTAAAGTTTCTGGTTGGCTACCAGCTAAACGCTTCACAGAACTACCCGTGGTTGAGGAAGGGTATTATGTCGCTGGTGTCAATCCATTCCTCAGTCGTACAGCTACTACCCTCATGCGTCGGCGCAAGTGTAAACTAATTGGGGCACCATTCCCCATTGGCCCTGATGGGACTCGGGCTTGGATTGAGAAAATTTGCTCTGTATTTGGTATTACTCCCCAAGGGATGGATGAACGGGAGGCGAAAATATGGGAAAGTTTAGAGGATTATGTGCAACTAATTCGTGGTAAGTCCGTGTTTTTCATGGGTGATAACCTGTTGGAAATCTCCCTAGCAAGGTTTTTGGTGCGTTGTGGCATGACTGTTCCTGAAATTGGTATTCCCTACATGGATAAGCGTTATCAAGCTGCGGAATTGGCATTGCTGGAAAAAACTTGTGAACAAATGGGTGTTTCCCTGCCAAATATTGTAGAGAAGCCAGACAACTATAATCAGTTGCAACGGATCAATGAATTAAACCCAGACCTAGTGATTACAGGTATGGCACATGCCAATCCCTTAGAAGCACGAGGTATCACCACTAAGTGGTCTGTAGAATTTACTTTTGCCCAGATTCACGGCTTTACTAATGCTCGTGATATCCTAGAGTTAGTTACTCGTCCCTTACGTCGAAATAATAACCTAAAAGGTTTAGGTTGGGATAAATTAGTAAAAGAAGAATCTAAGGTTTAACAGTATCACTCTTTGCACTGTCCCTTAGCTACTTCTGCTAAGGGTAAGTAACTATTAATGAGGACGATTTTCTCTTCTTGAGAATCGTCCTTTTGTTTGTCATCAGAAATGGACGGCAATCGCTACTTTTATTTGGTCGGGGTTTACTGCTCGATATTGGGGCAAAATGATACTATTATTAAAGTCTTAACTATAAACTAAAATTAAACCCAATCATTAAGTCAGCTAATGGGCACTGGGGAGAAAATTCTTAACTCCCAGCCATTCCTTGACTAACATATTGAGTTAAATTAAGTATTTACAATAAAATACCAAAATTTTCATTTCCATCCCCTTGATTTTTTGTTATACCCATTATGCTAAAAACTTTGCTGGGCGATCCCAACGCTCGTAAGCTGAAAAAATATAAACCTTACGTTACTGAAGTTAATCTTTTTGAGGAAGACATCTCAGCTCTTACGGATGAAGAACTGAAGGGTAAAACAGCGGAGTTTAGAGAGCGACTAAAAAAAGGCGAAACTTTGGAGGACATTCTAGCAGAGGCTTTTGCTGTAGTCAGGGAAGCAGGCAAACGAGTCTTGGGTTTGCGACACTTTGATGTGCAAATTCTGGGTGGTTCGATCCTACACACCGGACAAATTGCAGAAATGAAAACTGGTGAGGGTAAAACCTTAGTTGCAACTCTACCCAGTTATTTGAACGGTATTAGCGGTAAAGGTGTTCACGTCGTTACTGTTAACGATTACCTAGCTCGCCGTGATGCGGAATGGATGGGACAAATACATCGCTTCCTAGGGCTAAGTGTGGGGTTAATTCAGTCCAGCATGAGCCCCTCAGAACGGAAAAAGAATTACGATTGTGACATTACCTATGTCACCAACAGTGAAGTCGGATTCGACTATCTGCGGGATAATATGGCGACATCAATTGCTGATGTGGTACAACGCCCCTTCAATTACTGCGTGATTGATGAAGTAGACTCAATTTTAATTGATGAAGCCCGCACACCATTAATTATATCTGGTCAGGTAGAAAGACCAACGGAAAAATATGTCGAAGCTGCCCGTATAGCCACAGAACTGAATAAAGAAGACCATTATGAGGTAGATGAAAAAGCCCGTAATGTGCTGTTAAGTGATGAGGGATTTGCAGAAGCAGAAAGATTACTAGGAGTTCAAGACTTATTCGATCCAGAAGATCCTTGGGCACATTTTATATTCAATGCCATTAAAGCTAAAGAATTATTCCTCAAAGATGTAACTTATATTGTCCGCAATGATGAAGTGGTAATTGTGGATGAATTTACTGGTCGAGTCCTTCCCGGACGGCGATGGAGTGATGGATTACACCAAGCCATTGAAGCTAAGGAACGGGTGGAAATTCAACCAGAAACCCAAACTTTAGCTACTATCACCTATCAAAATCTATTTTTGTTGTATCCCAAACTATCAGGGATGACAGGGACAGCAAAAACAGAAGAAGCAGAATTTGAAAAAATTTATAAACTGGAAGTAACTGTAATTCCTACCAACAGAGTCAGACAAAGACAAGATGAGTCTGATATGGTATTTAAGACAGAAGAAGGTAAATGGAAAGCGATCGCTAAAGATTGTGCAGAAATGCACAAAAATGGTAGACCTGTATTGGTTGGTACTACTAGTGTGGAAAAATCTGAGTATCTCAGCCATTTGTTGAAAGTAGAAGGGGTGCCCAACGAACTCCTCAACGCCAGACCCGAAAATGTAGAACGGGAAGCAGAAATTGTTGCTCAGGCGGGACGTATGGGTGCTGTGACCATTGCTACGAATATGGCTGGTAGGGGTACTGATATTATCTTGGGTGGTAATGCAGAGTACATGGCTCGTCTGAAGGTGCGAGAATTCTTCATGCCCCGTATTGTACAACCAGAAGATGAAAACTCCTTTGCCGTGCAAAAGGCATCAGGTTTACCCGCAGGAAGTGATGGTGGTGGTCAAGGATTTATACCAGGAAAGAAAGTAAAAACATGGAAGGCTTCCCCAGAGGTATTTCCGGCTCAACTGACATCAGCGACTGAGAAGTTACTGAAAACAGCCGTAGATTTCGCAGTGCGAGAATACGGAGAGCGCAGTTTATCTGAGTTAGAAGCAGAAGAGAAAGTTGCAGTGGCGGCGGAAAAAGCACCCACGGAGGAGCAAGTAATTCAGAAATTGCGGGATGCTTATCAGCAGATCAAAACAGAATATGAACAAGTAACCGATAACGAACATGATCAAGTAATTGAACTGGGGGGATTACACGTAATTGGTACAGAACGTCACGAATCCCGCCGAGTAGACAACCAATTACGGGGACGTGCAGGACGACAAGGGGATCCCGGCTCAACCAGATTTTTCCTCAGTCTAGAGGATAATCTACTACGGATCTTTGGTGGCGATCGCGTGGCTGGATTAATGAACGCCTTCAAAGTAGAAGAAGATATGCCCATTGAATCGGGGATGTTAACCCGTAGTTTGGAAGGGGCGCAGAAAAAAGTTGAAACCTACTACTACGACATCCGGAAACAGGTGTTTGAGTATGATGAGGTGATGAATAACCAACGTCGCGCCATCTATGCCGAACGTCGCCGGGTATTGGAAGGTCAAGAATTGAAGGAACTGGTAATTAAGTACGCTGAAAAAACGATGGATGAAATCGTCGATTTCTACATCAACCCAGATTTACCTTCAGAGGAATGGGAATTAGACAAATTAGTAGAAAAGGTGAAAGAATTCATCTATCTACTGGAGGATTTGCAGCCCAATCAGCTGGAAGATATGCCTATGACTGATATCAAAGCCTTCCTGCACGAACAGGTGCGAATTGCTTACGATATGAAAGAAGCCCAAGTGGATGAAATTCAGCCCGGATTGATGCGACAGGCAGAACGCTTCTTTATTTTACAGCGCATTGATACATTGTGGCGGGAACACTTGCAACAAATGGATGCCCTGCGGGAATCTGTTGGATTGCGTGGTTATGGTCAAAAAGATCCGTTAATTGAGTATAAGAGCGAAGGTTATGAACTCTTCTTGGATATGATGACTAATATTCGCCGAGATGTGGTTTACTCCTTGTTTATGTTTCAGCCCCAACCACAGCAAGTAGTGCAAACTTCCGACTCTATGGTTTAAGACCATTTTTATCTTACTTTTCACGGGTTCTGGAGCATCAATCCTGTGGAAGAGGGGTGTGTGGGGAGTGTGGGGAGTGAGAGAGTGATGGAGTGATGGAGTGAGGGTTGATGATTGATCGTTAGTTATTTCATCCCCCACACTTCCCTCCTTCCCTCCTCCTTAACTTCCCCGATACTGAATTCGATAAATCCGATTATTACTTTCTTCTGTAAAAATCAAACTACCATCGGGTAATACCAACAAACCCACAGGACGACCCCAGGTGGAAGGTTGAGAAGAATCGATCAAAAAACCATCAAGAAAGTCTTCATAGTAATTTTGCGGTCTTCCTTTAGTATTGAAAGGTACAAATACAATCTTATAGCCAGTGCCGCGATCGCGGTTCCAAGAGCCACGAAAAGCTACAAAAGACCCATTATGGTATTTTTTGGGAAAATTCTTACCGTCGTAAAATTGCAATCCTAATGCAGCCGAATGTGATTGAAACAACACGTCTGGAGTTTTTGTGCGTGCAGCTAAGTCAGGACGCTTACTTTTGCTAGCAACCATTTGCCGAGGGTCGAGATAACTGGGCTTAAGATAAGCATAGGGCCACCCATAAAATTCTCCCTCACGGATGCGTGTCAGGTAATCGGGGACTAAATCATCACCCATCCCATCCCGCTCATTCACCGTAGTATAAAGTTCCTTGGTTACTGGATGAAAATCCATCCCCACCGGGTTACGCAAACCAAAAGCAAAGGTTTTTTGTTGGGAGCCATCCAGGTTCATTTGTTGTACAGAAGCCCGTGGTAGAGATTCCTCATCTACATTACTACGAGAACCAATAGACACATATAATTTTTTCCCATCTGGCGATATAACTACATTCCTCGTCCAATGTTGGTTATAACCACCACCAGGAAGAGTAGCAATTTTTTCTCCCTTACCACTTAGTTGCTGCTGACCTTGACTATAAGGAAAACGTAAAACAGCATTGGTGTTACCCAAGAAGAAAGTATTTTCTCCAAAAGTCATGCCAAAGGGAATATTTAATCCATTGACTGCGGTTGCAAAAGTCTTTTTCTCATCAGCTACACCATCACCATTGCTATCCCGCAATAAACTAATTCGATTCTGTCTAGTTTCCGTTACCAGCACATCACCGCTAGGGCTTAAAGCCAACCATCGGGGAGCATCCAAACCTTCTGCAAACACATTGACAACAAACCCTGGTGGTAATCTTAAAGTAGGATTGGTGGGAATAGGTAGTACTTGGGGTGGTTTAGAACTACTAGTTGAGTCAAAAGGTTTAGGTAGGTTGTTAATATTAATCCGAATTGGCTTAGATTTGAGTGGCTTGGTGGAAATACTATTTTTGATTGCTATAGAATTTTGTATTAACTGCGTAGAAAATGTAGTTGCCTTAGGAGTAGAATGATTGACAACTCGGGGATTCTGACTACATCCTGCGGTTAAAATCAATAAAAAATTAACAAGGGATAAAGGCAAAAGTCGCATAATTAGGAAATTTGCATAAGTGAATAAGTCACTATAACTAAATAATCTCCAATTGTTGACACTCCTCATGGGTAGAACGCAGTAGATTCTTGTTGTTTCACAGAGCTAACTTTAATACACAAGGGCGCTGCAGTTCCTCCCACTCTTCTAACCGTGTACCAACGAATTATCGAGCTTGAGCAAGTTACTCAGGGATTTGCTCTCCACAAGGGTACTGGAATACGTAGTCCACAGTTCGGGGATGCCCTCTTCTTACTTTGTCGATCAAAAAAAGTTACTTTCTGGTGCTCGGTACTCTTTCTAGTTCATGGGTTTAGAGGGTTATTCGCTTTCTTGTTGCTAGTCTCGGCTTTACATAATTATTTGCATACCGCTTTCCCAGGAACGGCGGATGGAATAGACCAGCAATTATATCGTATCATTTTGCGATGGCAAATAAATTCACCTGTGGGCTTATCCCCATAA
>NZ_FYBH01000049.1 GCF_900185595.1 Calothrix rhizosoleniae SC01 | reverse complement strand
AGGTGTACTAGTGCTTGAATCCTACTGAGGTCAGTTTCCATCAACTCAGCATAGCTGAGATTTGCATTCATGAGATTGGCATCGCTCAGGTTTGCGTTATAGAGATCAGCATAACTTAAATTTGTACCACTGAGATTAGCATTACTCAAGTTTGCACCACTCAAGTCAACATCATCCAGATTTGCACTATTGAGGTCTACATTACCCAAGTTAGCATTACTCAGGTCAGCACCAATAATTTCTGCATTTTCAAGATTAGCATTACTCAGGTTTGCACCACTGATGTCCGCATCGTTGAGATTTGCACCAGTTAATTTAGCATGACTGAAATTGGTATTACTTAAATCAGCCTCCCTCAAATCAGCACCGCTCAAATCCCCATAGCTCAAGTTAGCATTACTGAGATCAACATCTCTGAGGTTAGTATTACTGAGGTTAACTTGGTTCAATTCCATACTATGAAGATCAGCACTACTCAAATCGGGCACTGTATTATCTGAATTGTTGATTTTCCAAATATTCCAAACATCTACCCCTTGTCCGAGTAAATTTAGACACTCCTCATCAGCCATTTTTTTCTCCTTATGTCTTAACCTAGGAAACTCACAGTTTAGTTGTAACTAAATCATGGTTCAGTCGCAAGGGGTTTAAAGCGCTACGGGCAAGTAACAAGTAATAAGTTTACTGTTCATAGGTTTGGTGCATTCAACAATGTCCGCGCCCTAATCGCGTAGTGCTATATAACACAGCTAGAGAATTTATTGATGGTAGATGCATTACCTCGAGCGCATCCACATAATGGTAAAAATTAGATTGACAACAAATGCGATCGCTCGCTACTAATTAAATGACTTGGATGACTAAATCTTAAATAGCTATAAAAAATGGATGAGCTATCAAAACAACAATACAAAGAGAATCCTCAAGAATCACCCTGTCCTATTTGTGGACAGCAAAACTTTATCTGGGGAAGGACTGTGGAAGAACATCCTTCAGCATGGATGTATTTCCGTGCGAATGATGTTGGTTGGGGAGGAGGTGAGAAGCTAATTGCTCGAAAATGTAGTAATTGCGCTAATGTACAATTGTTTGCTGATTCATTAAAGGTGCATTGAAAAACGCACCTAAAATTCTTAAATATTTTACGCTTGTTCCTGGGGAACCTGATTTATTTGTGCCAATTCCTTCTCTTTATCCAATCTACGTTTTTTGGCATAAAGTTGAATTGTCACTGCCATTAAAATCACTAAACCAAAAATTACCCAAGCTGCCATATCTGTAGGCAAACTATTCTTAAATACTGCCAACATGACAATTGCTACTAACATTAAAGTAGGTGCTTCATTCATGGCACGCATTTGTTTACTAGTCCAGTTACACTTACCTTGCTCTAATAGTTTCATTAAACGAGCGCAATAAAAATGGTAAGCCAATAATAAGGCAACAAATCCTAATTTGAAGTGCAACCAAGTTTGTTTTAAGTAATCTGGTTGTGTCACTAGCAAACCAATTGCACAAGCCACCGTCACCACCATCCCCGGTGTGGTAATGATGTTGTAGAGGCGTTTTTCCATGATTTGATACTGATTTTTCAGAATCGTGTTTGCCGGTTCTGGCTCCTGCTCCGCTTCAATGTGGTAGATAAATAACCGTACTAGGTAAAACAGTCCAGCAAACCAAACTACTACGCCAATGATATGAAATGCTTTAAACCAGGGATATGCCATGAATCCTAACCTCGATCGATTTCTTGCTAAAAATGGATGCAACTACTCTCATTAATCAGGTTACGGCAAAATCTCCTGTAGCAATGACATAGAAGGGATTTTGTATATAAAGAAGTGTGAAGTATGACAATATTTTCAGGGTTTTGATAAACTAATCTTTACCTCTGGTTAATTGTCAAAATTACAACAGCATTCCAGCAATACAAGCAGTCATAAAACAAGCGATCGCACCTCCAATCATCGCCCTGACTCCCATCTGTGCTAAGTCTGCTTGCCGTTTCGGTGCGATACCACCAATGCCACCAATTTGAATCCCAATGGAACCAATATTAGAGAAACCACATAGGGCATAGGTAGCAATTATTCTTGCTCTTTCAGAAATTACTGGTAAAGTACCCGCAGCTACAGCCCCAGTATCAATTTTCTGGCTATTTTCGATTAAGGTTTTTAAGTCTAAGTAAGCAACAAACTCATTGAGGATAGTTTTTTTACCTAGTAGTATGCCTACTTGTCCACAGTCTGCCCAAGGTATGCCCATCAACCAAGCCACGGGGAAAAGTAGGTATGAGAATATCCATTCTAAAGACAGTGTTGGGAAGTTAATCAGAGAACCAATCCATCCCAGTATCCCATTTACCAGCGCCAACAGCCCTAAAAATGCAATCAGCATTGCTGCCACATTTAAGGCTAACTTCATCCCCTCACTAGCACCAGTTGCAGCAGCATCAATGGCATTGGCATAGGTACTATCTACCTTCACTTGGACTTTTCCCGCAGTTAAAGACTCCTCTGTTTCTGGATAAAGTAACTTAGAAATAGCCAGTGCTGCTGGCGCAGACATGACTGAAGCGGCAATTAAATGTTCTGCTGATACACCAAAGGATATGTATGCTGCCATTACTCCTCCAGCAATAGTAGCAAAACCCCCTGTCATAATTGCATGTAACTCAGAACGAGTCATTGTCTCCACATAGGGTTTAATCATTAATGGAGCTTCTGTTTGTCCCACAAAAATATTGGCAGCAGCTGAAAGAGATTCAGAACCTGATGTTTTCATGGTTCTCATCATGACTACTGCTACCACTTGCACTATTCGCTGTAAAATCCCATAGTGGTAAAGTACTGTAATAAATGCAGAGAAAAAAATAATTGTGGGTAATACTTTAAAAGCTAAAAAATGTTCTTCAAAGTTATCCCCAAAAACAAACTTTGCTCCAGCATCAGAAAAGTTCAAAAATTGACTCACCACATCACCGAGGAATTGAAATACTGCCAAACCTGGTTTTGTCCGCAGAATTAAGATGCCAAAAATTAATTGTAAGCCAATTCCCCACAGCACTGGTGACCAACGTATGGCGCGACGGTTGATGGATAAGCCATAGGACAAACCCACAAATACAAATATTCCCAGTAATGAAATCAAGCGTTCCCATTCCATACTCACTCCCAAGTTTGCACCACTGCAAAATTTAGCTGAAACAGCAAGAAGCCCCACATCCTACCCGATAGGGAGGTGTGGGATGAATTGCGAGGTAAAAACGAAACACCCTGCAACTGTATTAAGCTTTAGGCTTAACAGGTTGTGGGGTAGTTGAGTTTTTACCAATATCCTGTTCTGGAAGTGTATCAATAAAATCTTCAATAATACGAGTCATTGATTTATCTTGATTGACGCTATATAAGCGTAGTTTATTCATTCTTCTGTCACTTAGCCTTAAATCTAATCTATTTTTCTTCATATTACCCAGATTATGTCTGTACATTAATGATAATATATATAGAGGTCGAACAACAAGGTTAAATCAATGAGAACTTCATACCAGTACCGAATCAAGCCAAATAAAAAGCAGCGAGAAATTATTGATAATACGCTCGATATGCTTCGCTGTCAGTATAACTATCAGCTTGCTCAACGATTCAACTGGTATGAGCAAAATCGATGTTCTATTGATAGATGCCCTCTTGTTTGTTATCTTCGGGGTTTAAAAGATAAACCTAACTATTACAACCAAAAAGCATCTTTAACACAGCTAAAAAAGGATAGACCTTGGTACAAAACTATTCATAGTCAAGTATTACAGGAAATCCCTAAAAAGGTTGAAATAGCTTTTGATAGATGGTTGAAAGACGACTGTAACGGGAAGAAATCAGGTAGACCAAGATTTAAGGGTGTAGGGCAATATAAGACTTTCACTTATCCCCAATTCAAGCGACATCATTTTGTCGGTGATAAAATCACATTATCAAAAATTGGAGATGTAAAAGTAATTGTTCATCGTCCAATCCCTGACGGGTTCACCATTAAAACTGTATCTGTTACTAAAAAAGCCGACGGTTATTATGTGACTTTAAGTCTTGATGATAAATCAGTACCAACAATTAAACCTGATTTCAATGCTGAAAACATTGTAGGTATTGACGTTGGTTTGATTGATTTTTATGTAGCTTCTGATAATACCCGAATCGCTGCACCAAAACATTTGCGTAAAACTGAAAGAAAATTAAAATCAGCACAGCGTAAAGTATCTCGCAGGAAAAAGGGTTCTAATCGACGTAAAAAAGCAATTAAAAAATTGGGTAGGCAACATAAAAAAGTTGCTGATACCCGTAAAAATTTCCATTTCAACACAGCTAAAAAATTACTCAATAAATATGATGTGGTTGCTGTTGAGAAATTGAGTATTAAGGGACTTGCTAAAACACGATTGGCTAAATCAATTCATGATGCTGGTTGGGGTCAGTTCTTATCAATACTGAAAAACAAAGCCGAAAATGCTGGTTTATCAGTAATAGAAGTTTCTCCAAACGGTACAAGCCAAGAATGTTCTAATTGCGGTCATAAAGTGAAAAAGTCGCTATCTCAAAGAACACACAATTGTCCGGTATGCCATACCAGCTTGTGTCGTGATTTGAATGCGGCTATAAACATCAGGAAGCGTGGGACGCACGCCCTGAATAAAAAAGCTCAGTCAATGTCGTCATAGACGAGTCGCTGAGAAGCCCACACTCAACCGAAGGGGAGTGTGTGGAGTACGTCACAATATACCACTACGCATATACGTTAAAACATTGTTGAAGCACCAAACCGATGAACAGTAAACTTATTACTTGTTACTTATTACTTATTACTTGCCCGTAGGGCTAACACATACTCATGAAAGTACATTCCCAAACTAGACGTGGTTGAGCGTAACAAAGTAAGGACTGACGGGCTTGTTCTAGTTGTTGAATAATATTTACTTGACAACCTCTTTGCCAGTAAGACTGTTGTAAATAGTCAACTAACCACAATTGAGCCTCTGTATCCAAAGCTTTATCAATTTGTTTGGCTATTTCTAGAGCGTGACGATAATTTTGTGGTGGTTTTGTCACCTCTGTTAATAATTCATCTGGTATATTTTGTAATTTTGAGTAAGATGCGATCGCTTCTCCAGGACTACCAGCAGCAATATTTAAGATGGTGGGATTTTGCAAAATTGCCTCATGTCCTGTTTGTTTTAATACCTGTGCCATTGCCGTTGGTTCCAGTCGATAAAAGGGGATGCGCTGACATCGAGATACTAAAGTTGACAAAATGGAGTCTGGTGAAGGTGCGATTAAAATTAGTGTTGCTTGCCCAGGTTCCTCTAGGGTTTTGAGCAAGGCATTAGCAGCAGACTCAGCCATTTTTTCTGCTGCCGATAACACCACTACCTGCCTTGATGCTTCTAGAGGTGGGCGGCTGAGAAACTGAGTAATTTCCCGAATTTGTTCTAACCGAATTACAGGTGGTGCTTTGCGCTTGAATCCCTTTTCTGCCGCTTCGGCAATCGTCAGGCGTTGTCCCTGGTGTTGATATGTGGGTTGTACCCATAATAAGTCGGGATGATTGTTAATAGTTTGACGATGTTTAGATTCAGTAAATAGTAATTCAATAAAGCACCGTGCTGCTAAACTCCTGCCTACCCCTGGCGCTCCCGTAAATAAATATGCTGGAGCCACACGTTTTTTGATAACTGCCTGGGTCAGTAATTCTACTGCTTGAGTTTGTCCTAATAATGGTGCAAATTGATGCATCAATTCTCAAAACTAGACCACTTGATAAATAAAGCTGAAACTAGCCCAATTATTCACATTCAAACTGTAGAAGTCAGTTGTGGTGTTGGAACTAGATGGCTGAGTGCTAGCATTGTGTAAATCTTGTAACAATGCCTGTGCCACTTCCACAGGATTGAGTAAAGGAGCAATTTGCTGTTGAATTGAACCATGATGTTTCGCGGCTTGTTGCTCTAAGGTTTGGGTAAAGGGTGCAGTACTAAAAATTAGCTGGGTTTCGGCAAAAAAAGCAGGCCCTGCAATCAACCATTGAAAACCAGTATTGGGTAAGGGTACGAGCAAAGTTTTGCCGGCAGCAATAGTTATATCTTGGAGCAACGGTTTGTTTTCGGTACTGCCATCATTATCTGGATTTTGCCACGGGTAAAGGGCATAAGCATTCATGGAAGTATCTAAGCCCAACAGCATCAGGTAGATAGGGCGACTGCCTATATTTTGGATGCGATATTGGATGCGACTACCAATGGGGATAATGGGCAATTTTCCACTGTCAGCACTAACTGTTTTTTTGCCTGGAGATATTGTAGAAATTGTTCGCACAGTTTGGCGTTGGGTAATTATGCGCGGAACAATGCCACTGACTATTTCCAGATTTACTTTCAAAGCCAAACGGGAAGAAGCAGCATTTTCTGTTAGTCGCCATAACTTTGCTGCTTGCATAGTTCTGATTTTGGGCGCTAACCGCTTGACTGCCAATTTTACAACTTCACCGACTTCTCCCACAGTATTGGGTATGGAATCGCTAGCCAGGGAAAATAAACCATAGCGGCTGGGAGCAGTCATCATTAATGTACTAGATTCCTTCTCAGATGTTTTGGCCATTGGTAATTTGCCAAATACGTAATCTGCGGGTTGCTCTCCAGCAATCACCGATGTCACATTGCTCAAAGCAGACAAAGCACTAGTTGCATCTACTCGTTCAATCCTTTCTAAATTGCTTCCCAGAGCCATAGTCAACTCAATATCCCTGGGTATTACCCGAATTGCTTCTTGAATTAGTTGCCCAACTTTGGGGATAAATAAAGTATCATCACTACTAACTTGAGCTTTCCCTGTCAATCCAGTACGCGATCGCAATATTAACTTCGTTTTGTCCTCTTCTTCCCCAAGAAGAGAAAATTGAGAGTTGACATCATAGTATGGCAGAATGTGCCCTGGTATTCCTCCTAACCAGAGACGAACCGTTTTCCCATCCTCTTGCACATTTTGCACTACTCCCTCTGCTCCCATAGTTAGGGGTGGGAGAAAATTATCGGCAATTTGCTGTTGATGTGTCTTGGTACCAAATATTTGCGGCTGCTGGTAACTCCCTAGCTTATAGGTTGAGTTCGATACTTGAGAAAGGCTAATGTGAATTGTGGTTGCAGGTACAGTTTCCCATAGGTACTGTGTCAAAGCATAGGTAAATAAACCTGTACTACAATCAGTAAATAGTAATTCCCTAGCGGCTTTGTTGTTGTCATCAGTGGGGGTTAACACTGTCACAGGTAAATTAGCTGCAAGTAAATTCTTGGCTGCCAGTTGATTGCGTAAATTTGATTGTAATTGCCTTTCTGCATCCGCCACACTAGCTTCAGCAGGGGGGTTGCAAGCACGAATTAGCCATCCTGAAGGTAATAGTGTAGCAGGGGTGTAATAACTAGTATCCAATACTACAGTCACTCGGTTAGTTGCCAGCGATCGCAACAATAACTGTAGGGTATTTTCTAGTAAATAATCCTGTACCTTACCTGTACTAGATGGAGTTACCAAAGCATTGTTCAACTTTGGCTGTAGTACTTCAGATTCAATGCGACAACCATAACCACTAAAGTGGAAAACCACCACATCTCCTGGTCTGGCTTGCTGCACCAAATGTTCTTGAAAAGCCTGTTCCACATATTCTCGCCCAGCTTGTTCATCTGTCAACGCCAGAATCTGAGAATCAAAGAAGCCGAAGCGGTGAATCAACAGCTCTCTTTGTAGTTCCACATCCATCACACAGCCAGCAAGTGGGGAATATTGAGAATACTCATTAATCCCTATTAACAAGGCAAATTTTCGCGGACTGGGTTGTGCCAAAGCTTGGTAATAGTGGCTCCCTAAAGAGAGCCACTCCGCCTGAGACAATCCCATTGCCGCGACAAGGGGTCCAAACCGTTGCAAAAAAGTCCGCCGCTTCATAATTAAGCTTTCAGCCCTGAGCCAATCAGTTATAGCAATCCTAAGTTATTTCTGAATCAGAGTATAAGAGATATTGCCCCCTTTCTAGTCCCTAATTTGCCAGCTTAGTCTTAAAAACTCGATTTTGATTGCTATATAAGCTTAATCGGCTAAAGTTGAAAGCACAAAGCTAAAAGTAATATTTGTTATTTTTTGTGTTATCTGCTACCAGTAATTAACAGCGATCGCTTTAGGCTAATCGCATTGCCCGTGCTAATTCTGCTGCTACTTCGGGGCGGGAGAATTCTGGTGGTGGTGATTCTCCCCGGCGCAGCATTTCTCTGACTTTAGTTCCAGATAAGTGAACTCGCTCTTCTGGTTTACTTGGACTAGTTTTGGTTGTTGCCATTTGCTTAGTCCGGGTACAGTAGAAAGCATGTTCAAATTTCATGGGTGTAATACCCAATTCCTCTGGCTGAAACTCATCAAAAATGTATTGGGCATCATAAGTACCGTAGTAGTCACCTACTCCAGCATGATCCCGTCCGACGATAAAGTGGGTACAGCCGTAATTTTTCCTCACTAGAGCATGGAAAATTGCTTCTCTGGGGCCCGCATAACGCATGGCGGAGGGGTTAATTGCTAAAATCACTCGATTGGGAGGATAATAATTCTCCAACAAAATTTCATAGCAGCGCATCCGCACATCAGCCGGAATATCATCTGATTTGGTTGCTCCTACCAATGGATGCAAAAATAATCCATCCACGGTTTCCAGGGCACATTTTTGGATATACTCGTGGGCGCGGTGAATGGGATTACGAGTCTGAAAACCAACTACAGTGTTCCAACCCTTTTCTTGGAACATCAACCGCGAAACTGCGGGATCAATTTGGTAAGAGGGAAATAGGGGATGGGGATCACGTTCTAATAACCACACATCACCAGCCAAATTGATTGCACCTTGGTTGTAAACGACATTGACACCAGGATGTTTTTCTTCGTCCGTGCGGTAGACTTTAATTGCTTCTAAGCGCTTATCGTAGCTATATTTTTCTGTTAGTTGTAAAACGCCAATATATCTACCTGTACTGTCATCTAGACGTACTAAGCTACCTTCCTGAAGGGCATCAGCCTCTGATTCGGAGACTGAAAGTGTGACGGGAATTGCCCATGCTATGCCATTCGCTAGCCGCATATCTGATACCACGCCATTGTAGTCCTGCTGGTTCATGAAACCAGTTAGGGGACTAAAACCACCGATGGCAATCATCTGCAAATCGGAAACAGCTCGTTCATCTAGTTGCACTCGCGGTAAGAAGTCTGCCTTAGAGAGAAATTCTTGTTTCTGTTCGGGTGTGGCAATGCGATTGATTAAATGTCCACCGTGGGGAGCGATGCCCTGTCTGTTGTTACTCAAGGTAATCCCTTCTCTGCATTAAGTTGCAAGTTGTTAAGTATTTATTAAATTACCAAAATCTAGGTAACCAGGGAAGAGGCAGGGAGCAGGGGAGCAGGGAGCAGGGGGACAAGGAGAAGAAATTTTGATAGTTAAACGTCAACCCTCAACTATCAACTACCAACTACCAACTACCAGCTAACAACTATCAACTATCAACCATCACTCCATCACTCCCTCACTCCTTCATAATAATTCCCCCACCTAATACCTTCTCTCCTTCATACCAAACTGCTGCTTGTCCGGGAGTGACACTAAACTGAGGCTCGTCAAATACCACCCTTACCCGAGATTTATCTAAAGGAACTATTGTTACGGGAATTGGCGCAGAACGATAACGAATTTGCACTTCTGCCCGAATCGGACTGGATGGTTCGGCAATGGAAACCCAATTCACCCTTTCCACTGTACATTCTGGTTGGGTGGCTTTGGTGCGATCGCCTACTATAACCCGATTATTCACTGTATCTAAACCAATTACATACAGGGGTGCAGAAGCAGCAACTCCCAGCCCTTTACGCTGACCAATGGTGTAATGATGTATCCCATCATGCTGACCTAAAACTTTACCCTCTGTATTAACAATATCCCCTGGTTTGGCAGCTAAATATTTATCCAGGAATGCCCGCATGGAACCATTGCTTTCCACCAAACAGAGGTCTTGGCTTTCTGGTTTATCAGCTGTTTTTAACCCATACTCAGCAGCTAGCCGCCGAGTGTCACTTTTTTCCATTTCCCCTAGTGGAAATACTGTTGCTCTCAGTAAATCTTGGGATAAGTCATAAAGAAAATAGGATTGGTCTTTATTGCGATCGCAAGCCCTTAACAATTCGTAACGTTTAGTTTCTGGATTATGACGAATTCGGGCATAATGACCAGTGGCGATTTTTTCACTGCCCAATTTTTCTTGAGCATAGGTAACCATGGGACCAAATTTCACCGTTTTATTACACTGGGAGCAAGGTAAAGGAGTTACCCCCGCACTGTAACCAGTGACCAGATAATCGACAATTTGAGTTTGAAAAACCTCGCGAATATCGACAACATGATGGGGTATACCCAACTGCTCACAAATGTAAGCAGCATCAACCATGCCCTCAGAGCAGCACTGTCCTTTACCCTTCATCAGCCAAAGGGTAAGACCAATCGTTTCATAGCCCTGACGGTGCAAAATGGCAGCGGCGGTGGAACTATCAACACCACCAGAAAGTCCAACTACGACCTTTGTCATTTTTCGTGTATCTTGCTTGGTTGATATTTCTAAGCTAACACTGTGTAGATGCTACAAATGTCAACCTATTTTGGATTGTAAGTTAATCCCCAGTTTCTTGGTTGATTTTACTGACTTGGATAACCAAAATTAAAAATTGGAAGCTGTTATGTTGAATAAATCATTAAATAAATTTATATTACCTAGCTGTTATACTCAACCATTATTATTTGGTGTACCCCTAGTTTTAGGTATTTCCACCCCAGTCACTGCACAAATGTATGAAGGGGTGAATAATTTTCCCAGTCCACAATTGAACAATAATGTTTATCAATCTCCAGGATACAACCAGAGTGACGTTGAGTTTACTGCTATTCCATCGAATCAATATCCCCAGAGCTTTGATCGCTATATAGTTTATGTGGACAGCAACAATTTTCAAACACTGCAACAGGTGCGTCAGGTAGAACCTACAGCCTATGTTCGTCAATTCCAAAGACGGTATATTATCCAAGCTGGGGTATTTAGTAAACCTGCCAATGCCCAAAGAAGAATTAGGCAATTAGCAGCTTATGGGGTGAATAATACCCGTATTTTTAGCCCAAATCAAAACCGAGAAATACCTAATAATGATGCTATTGGTGGTATAAAAGAACAAATTTCTAGATACTACTATGTGGCGATCCCCAGTAGTGCGAAAGATGTCAGAGAAATAGCCGCTCGTATTCAGCAAGATACTGGATTTTACCGAGGAATCAGTGCTAGTCAGAATAGAAGGGGTCACTATGTGGCGGTTGGTCCTTTCGCTCGCTATGGAGATGCCCAAAGGTGGAATGATTATTTACATAATATTGGTTTTGGTAACGCTAGGATTCATTATGGTAGGTAAAATACAAATAATAAGTAATAAGTAATAAGTAATAAGTAATAAGTAATAATTAATAAGTTTAATGTACACCGATTTCAGGGTTCAACAATGTCCCTAATTGCGTAATCCTATATTTAATGCACTATCGAAAATGAGATTGATTTTTGTTAAAAATTGATCTCATTTGATGTTGGATATAGAAAAATTTATACCTTCAGGCGTATTTCAGGTAAGAAAAGTGAAATGTTAGAATTCTCCTGATTCAGTAATTTAAGGAGAATTACTAATGTCACAGTGTGCTTTAGAACAACGTGTGGGAATCATTAGCCCCCTAACTGCAGACAGAGCAGCAGGAAATTGGCAGACGATCAATTTCGATCCTCCCTTTCCGCCAAATTTGAAAGTTTTTGTGATTCCCATGACTCAAACTTATAATGGGTCAGAAATCCCTGGTCTAAGAGTCCAAAACGTTACTCCTAATTCTTTTCAAATACGGTTTGATGAGGCTAATATTCTCAAGAATAGTGGTCAGTATGCCTCTGATGGAAATCACATCAATGAAGAAGTTGGTTGGGTTGCTTACGGGTTAATCTCCTAATAGTCATTAACTAAGAAAAGATTTGATACCCACTAACCCTTTATACATGAGAAATCTTCTTTTATCGATACAGTTTGCTAAGATATATTTGCACTAAAAAAGCTTTAAATTCTAACAAACACGTTTTATAACCTTTATATAGTAAAGGTTATAAAATGTGTTTATTTCATTTTTTGCGAGATCAATATATTTAGGGCTTGGTGTTTCCGTAGAGCAATGTTAGCTGTAAAAGTACTTTGGTGGAGGTAGGAAATGAGGAATCTGGTACAGGGAACATTTTCATCCCTATGATTTCCATTGTATTGATAAATACATCAATGTTTTATAATCCATAATCCATAATCCAAAACCCATGCAAGATAGGCAAAAACTGATTTCCCAGGTTGTAGTGACAGCCCAACAGATGCGCGACATTGAAGGGCGAATTTTTGCAAAGGGAATGCCTGTAGCAGCTTTAATGGAAAAAGTGGCTGGTTTAATTACCAGTCGCATTACCCAAGATATAAGTTTACCTAACCATGTCGGTATTCTTGTCGGTCCCGGTCATAATGGAGGGGATGCCTTAGTAGTGGCTCGGGAGTTATATTTTCGCGGCTATGAAGTTGGGATTTATTGCCCTTTTGGGATACACAAGGAATTAACCGCACAGCACTTACAATATGTCCAGAGTTTGGGTATACCTTGTTACTCCTCAATTGAGAAATTATCTAATTGTGATGTATTGATAGACGGCTTATTTGGGTTTGGATTAGAAAGAGAAATTCAAGACCCCATAGCTAGTGCGATCGCTGAGATTAATCAATGGTATATACCTATTATTAGTATAGATGTACCTTCTGGTTTGCATACAGATACAGGTGAAGTATTAGGAATTGCAATTCATGCCACCTGTACCTTATGTTTGGGTTTATGGAAATTGGGCTTATTGCAAGACCAAGCCCTAGATTATGTGGGTAAAGTCGAGTTAATTGATTTTGATATTCCCTGGATAGATATTCAGGCGGTGTTAGGAAATACACCAAACATTCAACGCATCAATACCAGCAAAGCATTATCTGTGATTGGTACTCAAAGTATACAAAAAAAATATCCCGGTTCTACTATTCTTCCCCGTCCACCCCTCACCCATAAATATAAAGAAGGGCATTTATTACTAATTTGTGGTTCTCAACGTTATGCAGGAGGAGCAATATTAACAGGTTTAGGTGCTAGGGGGAGTGGGGTGGGAATGCTCTCTATTGCCGTACCAGAATCTCTCAAACCTCTGCTAGTATCCCATTTACCAGAGGCATTAATTATTGGCTGTCCGGAAACAGCCACGGGAGCAATTGCTCAATTAGAATTACCAGCCAACATCAATATTAATAAATTTAATGCGATCGCTTGTGGTCCTGGTTTAACAACTGAGGTCAAATCCGTAGTTCAACAAGTACTAGCAAGTGAAAAACCCTTAGTACTCGATGCCGATGGTTTAAATATTTTGGCACAGCTGGGGGCTACATCCACATTACAAAAACGACTATTTCCTACCATTCTCACCCCCCACACGGGAGAATTTAAACGCCTGTTCCCTGATATCCCTGATGTATCCACACATAGAATTAAAGCCGCAACCACAGCAGCAGACCAAACAGGAGCCATCATTTTACTTAAAGGGGCGAGAATTGCCATTGCTAATTCCCAAGGTGGAGTATGGATTAATCCTGAAAGTACCCCCGCATTAGCCAGAGGTGGTAGTGGTGATATCTTAACCGGATTGTTAGGTGGCTTAATCGCCCAAGCCAGTACCCGGCAAATTTCCCTGGAAGATATAGTGGCTACTGCAACTTGGTGGCATTCCCAGGCTGGTATCCTGGCAGCAAAAGAACGTACAGAAATAGGAGTAGATGGTGTTACCCTGGCAAACTATTTGATGCAGGTATTGTGTTAATCTTGGACAGAGTAAGAATCTCTGTTTTTAGAAATTCTTAAAGTTTATCAAGTTATGACTCAATAAATTAAGTTTGTAATAACACTTGTTTCAGTTTCCACTTTCATCCTGGAACAGTTCAACATATTGTGTATCCTGGAAAAAACTAAGCTCACAATCACATGGAGGTCTAATGACTCCTCAGGTAATGCGTCAGGTTTGGTCGGTGGTAGAAAACGCTCACAGCCAAACCCTGCTGCAAATGGACGATAATAGCTTGGTACATTGGTTAGTCAAACAAACCAGCACACAAGCTTTACTCGATGGTCATGAAACTGACTTTCTGAGTGAATATATTAAATCTCGACTCCATCTCATCCGCGATATCGCTTATGAACGTCAGTACTCTTAATCGACTTTTGCTTACCGTTTGCTAACTATTAGGTAAATAACCTGTAATTAAACAATCAGAACCAATCACACGTATTTCTACATCTTCTAGGGATAAAGCCTCATTCATAGTTGTAAACCCAAGATCCCCTACAGGTGTAGGTGCGTGACTACCACCAATAATTTTCGGAGCAATGAATGCCACAATTTTCTGTACTGCACCTTGAGCGATCGCATTAGCGGCTAAAATACCCCCACACTCCCATAACACACTACAAAGACCGCGATCGTACAAGTAAGACATCACTCGCTTCGGAGTCAGGGGGTCTAACTCTACCACTTCCACCCCTTGTTGACATAACAAGCCTTGAAATTCTGGGTTAGCACCAACTTCCGTTAACACAACAGTTGGTGCAGTGTTTGTCTGCCACAAATTGGCTGTAGTTGGTAGATCAAGATTGCGACTCATCACCACCCGCAGAGGATTATGTGCTCCTTGCTGATGACTAGTTAAATAAGGATTATCTTGTCTGACAGTATTTCCACCTACAATAACTGCATCACAAGTAGATCGTAACTTATGTACTGTTTGGCGGGCAATTTGATTTGTTACCCAGGTACTATGACCGGTAGTTGTAGCAATTTTACCATCTAGAGTCATGGCATATTTCAAAATGCCGAAAGGTTGATGGTGAAGAATACGATGAACAAAACCCTCATTTAGTCGCCGACAGTCAGCTTCTTCCACCCCCACCACAACTTCAATTCCAGCAGCCTTTAACTTCTTAATCCCCCCCCCAGCGACTAAGGGATTGGGATCTACCATCCCCACAACTACTTTGACTAAACCTGCAGCAATAATGGCTTCAGAGCAAGGGGGAGTCCTGCCATAATGGTTACAAGGCTCTAAACTGACATATATGGTAGCACCACGGGCATTTTCTCCAGCAGCTCTCAGGGCAAATACTTCAGCGTGGGGTTCCCCAGCACAGGGATGAAATCCTTCCCCCACAATTTCTCCATCTTTAACAATGACCGCTCCAACTAATGGATTGGGAGATGTACGTCCCAATGCGCGACGAGCCAGGAGTAAGCATCTTTGCATCATTTCCCGGTCAAATTCAGTTCCGACCCTTGGTTGTGTAGGTGCATCTTTTGGAGTCACCAATGGGGAATTATCCATAATTTTGATTGGGAAATAATCTACAAGATCAAAATATTAGCTAGCAGTTAGTTATAGCGCTACGCGCAAGTAATAAGTAACAAGTAATAAGCAATAAGTTTACCGTTCATAGGTTTCAGCATTCAAAAATGCCCTAACATGCTTTGGTAATGCTATATAAAAAATAATTTCTAGCTTGAATCTATATTGCCAGATATTGCCTCAATTACATAAAAATTTAGGAGTGAAGAATGCTAGGTTTTTGCTTACCTGGCAATTATTATCACTCCCATATTTATAAATAATAGTTTGATGTCAGGGTTTTCAAACTCCACCATCTGCACTCTAAAATTTACTACTAGCAGACTCTTGTGCTGTCTTTAATCTTTGCCACCAGAGGTTTAAGGGATAATACACCACAGGTGCCCACAGGCTAGTGAGGATCGCAGAAGCCAGGGCAATTCTTTGGTAGTATATCCAAATATCTTCCGGATTGCGATCGCTTGCGAAGCTCAATTGTAAGGCAAAAATGGTTTCAGCTAAAGCTGACATACCAAACACGATTAAGGCAATGGAAATAAAATCCTCTTGAATAAATCGCTGCTTCTGCATCAAACCGGTAATCAACCCTACCAACCCTAAACTCAAAGCATGGGTGGGATCGGGAGAAGTTATTGCATCTTGCAATAATCCCAAAACAATACCAGCTAATGCTCCTGCAAATGCCGAACGCTTCACACTCCAAGCCACAACCCAAATTAATAACCAATTAGGTCCAATACCCAATAATTCCATCCCTGGGAACCGAGTCAGCAACATCAACAAAAATATGACAACAGAAGCAAATGTCACTCCCCAGTCTAGAATTTGCAGTGCTTGAGGATGCCATCTAGAAAGAAGAGGAATATTAATCTGTTTTGATTTACGTTTTGCCTTTGATGAATTTGACTGTTTGCTTCTACTATCCCAAAATCCCTGAATCTTCATTTGCTTCGGTGTACTCCAACCTAATTAGATTTCTGCGGTTGCTTATTGGAGGAAAGTGATTTTTCCGATAGTTGTTTCTCTGGTTTCGGATACACTGCTACCCAATCTAAAGAACTAATAGGTGGAAACAACTCAATTTTGGCAATGGATGCTGGTAATTTTTGCAGATCCAAAGATTTGACTTTGCCTATGGGCAATCCAGAAGGAAATTTTTGACTGTATGTAGATGTAGTAATTACGTCACCAACTTTGACATTTGGTACTTTCTCATAAAACTCTAATACTGCTTCCGTAGAAGAATTACCTCTTAAAATACCTTTAGCACCAGTACGACTGATATTCACGCCTATAGAACTTTTCATATCCGTGATTAGTAGGACACGGCTAGTGTTACTTGTGACACTTTCCACAATACCTACTAAACCACCATCTGCCTTAACAATAGCTCCTTTCTCTATACCTGCTGAACTACCACGGTTGATAGTTACTTGTTGCCACCAATTATCAGCACTGCGTCCCACTACCCGAGATGGAATTGGTTTGGAAGTAGCGGGCTGTTTCTCCGTATATGAGATGAACTTTTTCAGCTTTTGGTTTTGGTTTTGCAAATCTGTTATTTCAGCTTGCAATTCCGAAACTTTGGCATTCTGTAAACGATCTACTGTACTTGGTTTTGTTTGTACAATCTGAAACCGATTACTGATCCCCGTATAAAATTCTAATAAGGCTGCGCCCTGAGTTTCTCTAACTAACCAAGCA
Organism: Calothrix rhizosoleniae SC01; assembly: GCF_900185595.1. Lineage (GTDB taxonomy): Bacteria > Cyanobacteriota > Cyanobacteriia > Cyanobacteriales > Nostocaceae > Calothrix_A > Calothrix_A rhizosoleniae. Next base: position 3,427 of record NZ_FYBH01000049.1, on the reverse strand, counting down.
CTGCCGAGAACTACAGCAATTAATCCAATTTGTAGCCCTCTACGTTCCCAACCATGACGTGCTGTAAACATATATACTAATAATTAATTTTAGTGTGAATTGTGAAATATGGAATTTCCTAGCTTGAAACCCATATGTATAGATTAATCAATAGATTGTTATTTGGTTTTAAACATTACGGGAACGCCCACTGAAAACCCGCTCCAACTGTTTAAAGTTTTCCAGTACCCTTCCTGTGCCTAAAACAACACAACTTAGAGGATCCGCAGCAACATGGGTAACGATCCCGGTTTCATGACTAATCAGAGTATCTAACCCTTTGAGTAAAGCCCCACCACCGGCTAGCATAATCCCTCTGTCAATGATATCCGCAGCCAACTCAGGAGGTGTTCTCTCCAGAGTCCGTTTGACAGCTTCAATAATTACAGAAAGTGGTTCTGCCATACTTTCGCGAATTTCTGGACTTTTGAGAATGACAGTGCGCGGTAAACCAGAAAGCAAGTGTAATCCCCGGACTTCCATCACTGTTTCTTCATCGTTTTGAGTCGGATAGGCTGAACCAATACGAATCTTGATCTCCTCAGCTGTGCGTTCTCCAATCACTAGGTTATGTACCTTTTTCATATATTGGAAAATGGAGTCAGTTAGTTCATCTCCAGCAATGCGTACGGACTCACTCAATACCGTACCCTGCAAACTCAACACAGCAACTTCCGTAGTCCCACCACCAATATCAATAATCATATTGCCCGTGGGCTCAGCTACTGGTAAACCTGCACCAATTGCGGCTGCTACAGGTTCATCAATTAAATAAACCTCTCTAGCCCCCGCTTGTGTCGCTGCATCCATCACAGCTCTTCTCTCTACCCCTGTCACCCCACTAGGAATACCAATCACAATCCGGGGTAATACTAGGGATTTACCTTCATTGACTCGCTGAATAAAATGTTTTAGCATCAACTCTGCAGAATCAAAGTCAGCAATCACACCATCTCGCAATGGTCGTAAAGCCATCACATTCTCTGGTGTGCGCCCCAACATTTTTTTTGCTTCTTCTCCCACTGCTATTGCGACTTTTTCACTTTTGTCGATCGCAACTACTGAAGGTTCTTGCAGTATAATTCCTTTTCCAGATACATATACTAGAGTGTTGGCGGTACCCAGATCGATACCCATATCCCGTGACAAGGAAAACTTGCTAAAAAGTCCCACGCCTCTCGTTGCCCCCTATTTATTTGTGCTGTTTTTGACTACTACTACCGTAAGTAATAATTTAGCTCGATTGTATTGCGTTTGTTCACCCTGAGTCTTGTCAAGGAAGCCATTTATTTAGATAGCTTTAGACACATTATTGTTCCGGCTCAAGATTATACCTTTTATATACTCCTATTGAGAGAGTATATCCGTAATAGTTTACCAATCATAATCGACTGTTTCTTATGATTTTAAATATATGTATAAGTGTTATTTATGTTACGCCCAGATTATTTTAGTTTGTCATTCGCCACCATGAGAGTCACAATAAATAAGTACAGTTGTACTTTAAGGTTTGCCTGTGAATATTAACGTAGTCACATTGGTGGGTCGTGTCGGTGGCGACCCAGATATGAAGTATTTTGAGTCTGGTAGTGTCAAGTGTAGATTAACACTAGCAGTAAATCGACGGACTCGCAATAGTGATGAACCTGATTGGTTTGAATTAGAACTATGGGGGAAAACGGCAGAGATTGCTGGGACTTATGTCCGCAAAGGGAAGCAAATTGCGGTCAAAGGTTCGTTGAAATTGGATTCTTGGAATGATCGTCAAACTGGTGTATTGCGTTCTAAGCCAGTTATTAACGTTGAACAACTAGATTTATTAGGCTCTAGAAGGGATACTGAAGCGGCAATGATGGATGGTAGTCCGGACAATTTTTAGCTATTAACAATCCCAAATATTGAGTAAGGGCGGGGTTTCACCGCCCAGAATGAAGAAGATTGATGGAGCTTAATAACTAATTGTCAAGGTTACGGATGCTTGTACCTGTTGTTCTCCACCAATGACGGGGGTAGAAGCCTCTGTTCTTGAGGCTGCCACATTAGCACGAAAAATGGGTGGTGGGGAAGTACTCCCACTATTAATTGTGATGTTAACAACCTCTTTCGCAGTCAAATTTAAAGATGTCAGAACGGTTTGAGCTTGACTTTGGGCATCTTGAGTCGCTGCTTGTAGGGCTTTTTTGCGGGCAGTTGCGATCGCCTCTTCTTTAGCCATAAAGTTAATGTTATTAATTTGTGTGGCTCCAGCTTTCACTACCCCGTCTAATATATTACCTATTTTATCAGTATCAACGCGGAAGCTGACTCTATTAGTGGCTTTGTATCCAATAAGTTGCTGAGTGTTATTGGTATATTTATAGACTGGGGTTAGACTAATACCAGTGGTTTGTAATTTTTCCACCTTGCGATCTTTCAAATATTTGACTACAGCCGACGAACGCATAGCAACTTGTTTTTGTGCATCTGCGGCAGTTTTTGCTTGGATTTCGATCCCAACGTTAACTTGTGAATGGCTTGTTGCAACCGTTTCCATCCCCCGACCATTCACAGTCAGAGTACGGGGTATTTGAGCTTGTTTTTGGGACAAAGCGGGTGGAGTACATATTAAATATGTCACTAAGGCTACAGAAAAAAATTGCCACGTATGGGGTAGACAGGAGCGAATGCGCTGTAACGCCAATGTACTCATATAATTACCATCCTAGAAAAAAATTGTGGATTACGTAAGATACTATTTTTGTTGTCTAGCTGGATTTAGGTTTTTCCTAGGAGATTCATTGTATGGCTTATTGGCTACTAAAAACAGAACCAGGGGACTACTCCTATACCAATTTGGAACAAGAAGGAACTACTGTTTGGGATGGAGTAAATAATGCCTTAGCACTCAAACATATGCGGACAATGGAACCAGGGGATACTGTATTTATTTATCACACTGGCAAGGAAAGAAAGATTATTGGTACAGCAGAAATAGTCAGCCAACCATATGCAGATCAGGCATTAGATGATCCCAAACGGGCGGTTGTTAAAGTTAGGGTAGGGCAAAGAATACCAAACCCCGTTAGTCTGGCTCAAATTAAGCAGGATCAATTCTTTGCTAACTTTGATTTAGTGAGATTATCTCGATTGTCTGTAGTTCCCGTTTCTCCATCCTACTGGCAGCGTTTGTGTGAGTTGGGGAATTTAGCTAATACCACTTCTAGATGAGAATTCACCAAATCTAGCCTGGATAGGCAAGCATTGTTCCCTTGGACTTGATTTGAGTGGAGTGTGTAGGGGTGCTTTGACTCATCCCATCCGGATTTATATCTGGGTGGCAGCTAATCAGAAGCTACAGAACACGGTTTTATCCCGTTGCGTAGCATCTTTTTAGAATCCCCTCACCTTT
>NZ_FYBH01000136.1 GCF_900185595.1 Calothrix rhizosoleniae SC01 | reverse complement strand
AGTCTATCAATACTTCTTTTAAGCGAGGATTATTGTGTCCGTAATTCAATGAGCCAGCACCACTCAAAAAATCAATGTAGACATTTCCATTGGTATCAAAAATTTGATGTCTTATAGATTTAGTAAAAACTACCGGAAAGCTTCTGCAATAGCTACGAACGTTAGATTCAATTTTTGTAAATATATTAATCATTGTTCTAAATTTGGTGAATAGTGAACGTAGTCGGGTAGAGCATAAGCATTACTACTTCTTTTCTCCCTCAGAACCGGATTTATAAGTTTTCCAAGTATTCAACTGAGGGCAAATCAGTATCTCTATGATGTCCTAAGATGGATTTGTTGATGACAATAAAAATGCACTAATTGGAAGTTAGAGTATGTATCTTTAGCACCTCTACATATGCAACGCCAGAATAATAAATTTTATTTCCTGTATACCTCAATTTTATGTATACCATAACACTATTTTAAGTAATAGTACCTGTAATAAACACTGATACTCGTAAAATAAAAGCAACGATTTACTTGTATAATATAGAACAAATTTAGCCTAAAGACATTAATTCGCGCATAATCTGGAATTAAGGAGGAGGAAATTAGTTGGTAATTATTTATTTGGTATTTTATGAAGTTGTGATAGTTAGTATGTAGAATATAAGTAGTAATAATTACAACTATAATTTTTTACTGATGCAAGATGTAAACCTAATAAAAAGTGTAAATTATCGGTCGGAGGATTGCTCCAAGCTAACAAATTGCCTTTGTTCATTCAATATGACAGAATATAGACATTCGTGATATTTTTAAATGGAATATATACTCATCAGTATTTATACTGTAGTTAAGTAAAATATTCATTCATAAGTATTTACACTGTAGTAAACAGTACTAAAACGTATAATAATTATATTTTGATATAGTTCTTCTAGTCACAATGATCCATGTACTTGAATATGAGGCGTAGGCATCGGTAGCTTAAAAATAGGGCGTTGCTGATTAAGGGGATAATTTTTACTCACACATTAAGCACAGAGCTGTTTTCCGTAGATACGCAGTGGCTTCTCTCAGGGTAGGATAGACGCAAAGGAAGGATTTTTATTCTGATCTAAAAATATAAATTCATCCTGCATTTACGCAGTACCAAAAATAGTGTTTGTGATCTCGATCCTTGGCTACATTTTAAGTATTATTACTTATTTGTAAATGCTTTGCAAGTTGAAATTATCACCATTTAAATAGAGATAAGCATAACTTGATTAGCAATGTATTTAGCGAAAAATGACACAAGTACAAGTATGAATACTTCTATATTGAAAATTCTTAGCTATAGAGCGCAAAATCAGTGCAACGAAAAAGCCTACATCTTTCTCCAGGATGGAGAAACAGAATCAGCTAGTCTAACTTATGGAGAATTAGACAAGCAAGCAAGAGTAATCGCATCTCATCTCCAATCCTTACAAGGAGAAAGAGCTTTACTGTTATATCATAGTGGGTTGGAATTTATTACCGCTTTCTTTGGTTGTTTATATGCAGGGGTAATAGCGGTTCCAGTTTACCCTCCCAGACGCAATCAGAAATTATCTAGATTACTTTCCATCGTCAATGATTCTCAACCAATTATAGCACTGACAACTACATCGATATTGACTGACATTGAACAAAAGTGGTCAAGTTATGCAGAATTAAACCATTTACAATTGGTTGCGACAGATACTATTGAAAGCAATGGGAAAGAATTTCTAGAGACGGAAGTATCACCAGATAGCTTGGCATTTTTACAATATACTTCTGGTTCTACAGGAACTCCCAAAGGAGTGATGGTTACTCATGGAAACATCATCCACAACCAGCAGATGATCGAGACTGCTTTTGAGCATAGTGAGAAGACTATCTCTGCTGGTTGGTTACCTTTGTTCCATGATATGGGGCTGATTTGGCAGGTGATGCATCCAATGTATCTGGGAACTCCCTGTATTATGATGCCTCCGGTGGCGTTTCTGCAAAAGCCAATACGTTGGTTAAAAGTGATTTCTAAATATAGAGTAACTACTAGTGGTGGCCCCAATTTTGCTTATGATTTATGTGTGAACAAAGTTAAGCAAGAAGATTTAGCTGACCTTGACTTAAGCAGTTGGGATTTAGCTTTTAATGGAGCTGAACCAGTACGAAGAGAAACTCTGAAGAAATTTAGTGAAAAGTTTGCTGCTTGTGGTTTTAAGTATAGTGCTTTCTATCCTTGTTATGGAATGGCAGAGACTACATTGTTTACAACAGGTGGAGAAAAACATAAATCACCTCTAACTCAGGGAGTAAAAGCTACTGATTTAGAGCAAAATTTGATAGTAGAAACTGATATTTACTCTCCCGAAAGTCGAGTGTTTGTAGGATGTGGTAATCCTTATTTAGACACAAATGTAATTATTGTTAACCCAGAATCTTTAACAGATTGTAGTCCAAGACAAGTAGGAGAGATTTGGGTTAGTAGTCCAAGTGTAGCTGCTGGATATTGGAATCGACCCGACACCACAAAAGAAACTTTTCAAGCCTATGTTAAGGATACAGGGAATGGTCCATTTCTTCGTACGGGAGATTTGGGATTTGTCAATCATGGAGAGCTATTTGTAACAGGAAGGCTCAAGGATCTAATTATTATTAGAGGTCGTAATTATTATCCCCAGGATATTGAATTAACAGTTGAAAAGAGTCATGAAGCATTACGACCTAACTGTGGAGCTGCTTTCTCTGTAGAAGTAGAAGGAGAAGAAAGGCTAGTAGTGGTTCAGGAAGTTGAGCGTATCTATGTACGTAAACTAACTTCGGAACAAGTTGTTGCAGCAATTAATCAAGCCGTATCACTAGAACACGAATTAGCTATTGATACTATAGTTTTACTTAAACCAGGAAGTATTTCTAAAACTTCGAGTGGTAAGATTCAGCGCAGTGCTTGTCGTCAAAAGTTTATTGATAAAACCTTAAAAAATGTCATTTTAACAAGGTCTGTAAATCAAGCTCTCACAGCAGTGAAACAAATTGAATTTAGCTTACTTTACTTTTCTAGTAACGAAGCTGAATTTACAGATAACAAATATAAACTTCTGCTAGAAGGAGCAAAATTCGCGGATCAAAATAATTTTCATGCAGTTTGGATACCAGAACGACATTTTCATCCCTTTGGGGGGTTATATCCAGAACCATCAGTTTTAGGTTCTGCCTTGGCAATGGTAACCGAAAATATTCGCATTAGACCGGGTAGCGTTGTTTTACCATTGCAAAATCCAGTTAGAGTTGCCGAACAATGGTCTGTAGTCGATAACTTATCTGGGGGTAGAGTAGATCTGAGCTTTGCTAGAGGTTGGAACCCTAATGACTTTGTTTTGGCTCCAGAAAATTACACTGACCGAACTCAAGTAATGTTTGATGGTATCAAAACAGTGCAGAAACTGTGGCGAGGAGAATCAATTAATTTACCTAATGGTATTGGAGAAGAAACAGAAATAAAAATATATCCCTTACCAAAACAACCAGAATTACCAACTTGGATTACTTGTAGTGGAGGAAAAGAAAGATTTATTGAAGCAGGAGCAAGTGGAGCCAATATTTTAACAGCTTTACTTTTTCAACCCATAGAAGAATTAGCAGAAAAAATAAAATTATATCGAGATTCAAGAGCTAAAAATGGTTACGAACCAGATACTGGTCATGTGACTTTTATGTTACATACTTTTGTCAGTGATGACCTCGAATTTGTTCGTCAGGTAGTGCGGCAACCATTTATGGAATATTTGGAAAGTTCCATTGATTTATGGAAAAATAATTCACAAGATCTAGAGAAATTAACATCGACTCAGCGGGAAAATTTATTAGCTTATGCTTTTGAAAGATATTTTCAGACAACAGCTTTATTTGGGACACCTTCTAGTTGTTTGAAAATGGTGGATGAGCTAAGAGAAATTGGAGTTGATGAAATTGCTTGTTTAATTGATTTTGGAGTAGATGCAGATTCAGTACTATCCAACCTTGGTTATTTGCATCAACTAAGAAATTTGGCAAATGGTATTAGCCAGAAGCAAACTAGTGAAGAATCAAATCAGCAAATTATTAATCCTCAATTTGCAGTGGAAAAATTTGGTGATTCAGAACAAATTTTTCCAGTCAAAGACCAGAAGCTGAATGAATCTCTGCGTAGAGAGCCTGTAGATAATCATCAGAAAAACTCAGATGTTGTTATAGAGTATAACGATTATCAACAACAAGAGAATATTGCCAATTGGATAGAAAAATGGTTAGCCAAACAAAAACGTATCAAGGTCGGTGGTATTAATCGTCAAGCATCATTTGCAGATTACGGGATGGATTCGATTTTGGCAGTGGAGTTAGTACAAGCCTTAGAAAACTGGCTAAAAATTTCTTTGGACGCAACTATTTTATGGAACTTTACTACTATAGAATCCTTAGCTCAATACTTAGTTGGTAAAAATAAAATAATCAAAGAAGAAAATAACAATACGGGTATTAAATCTAAACCAGAAGAACCCCTCAAATCTGAAATTGAGATATCCGTTACAGAAGAACTAGCAGCATTAGAAAAATTATTGTAGGAAGGAGATTGAGATGAAGGAGATTAAATCACAAAATGGGTCGATGGAATTCTCAAAACGGATATCCCAAGCTCTCAAACAAGCACGCATTCAATTAGAAGAAATAGAAAGACAAAAGAATGAACCGATTGCGATTGTAGGTATGGGTTGCAGGTTCCCAGGGGGAGTGGAAGACCCTTCCAGCTTTTGGCAAATCTTAAAAAACGGAGTTGATTGCATTAGTGAAATTCCTCCAGAACGATGGGATATAGAGGATTACTATAATCCAGATCCAGATGTTCCTGGCAAAATGTATACTCGCCAAGGAGGATTTATTGAGGAAGTAGATCAGTTTGACCCAGAATTTTTTGGGATTTCTCCCCGTGAAGCTATTGCTATGGATCCTCAACAAAGATTGCTTTTAGAAGTGAGTTGGGAAGCATTAGAACATGCAGGATTATCACCAAAAAAACTTCAAGGTAGTCCAACTGGAATATTTATGGGGATATCCTATGATGACTATTCTCGCTTCAGTATTAATTCTACAGATCAAACCAAAATTGATGCTTACAATAGCTTAGGAAATTTTCGTAGTATTGCAGCAGGACGTTTAGCATATGTTTTTGGTTTCAACGGGCCGGCTGTACTTTTAGATACAAGTTGTTCTTCTTCACTTTTATCAATTCACCTAGCTTGTCAAAGTTTACGTTTGCAAGAATGTAATCTAGCTTTAGCTGGTGGTGTGAGCTTAATGCTTACCCCCGAACCAATTATTGGTTTGTGTAAACTCAAAGCTGTTTCTGCAGATGGTCGTTGCAAAACTTTTGATGCTTGTGCAGATGGTTTTGGTAGAGGAGAGGGTTGTGGAATTGTCACACTCAAGCGTTTATCGGATGCTGTGGCTGATGGAGACCAGATTTTTGCTTTAATTAGAGGTTCGGCGGTTAATCATGATGGTAAAAGCAATGGTTTAACTGCTCCAAATGGTTTAGCTCAACAAGCTGTAATCGAGCAAGCTTTGAAAAATGCCAAAGTCGAACCATCTCAGATTGACTATATAGAAGTTCATGGAACTGGTACATCTTTGGGAGACCCCATTGAAGTTTTAGCTCTAGGAGAAGTGTTTGGTCAACAGCGAGAAGAGAATCAACCTTTAAAAATTGGTTCGGTGAAAACTAATTTTGGTCATCTTGAATCTGCTGCGGGAGTTGCAGGTTTGATGAAGGTGGTTCTTGGTTTGCAGCATCAACAAATTCCTCCTCATCTCCATTTCAAACAGCCAAATCCTTATATTCCTTGGCAGAAATTACCGATTGGGGTTCCCACACAATTAACTCCCTGGGAATCGAAAGAAACAGGACGTTTGGCTGGAGTAAGTTCTTTTGGTGTAAGCGGAACAAATGTTCATATTATTTTAGAAGAAGTCCCCGAATCAGTTATCAGTCAAAAGTTAACAGTTAGTAACCAATTAATAGAACGCTCGCACCACATTTTAGCTTTATCAGCAAAGCATGAAAAGGCATTATCAGAATTGGTTCAAAAGTATGAAAATCTTTTAAAGGATGGGTCTTTTACAGCTAATCTCGCTTCGGTTTGTTTCACTGCCAATACAGGGCGATCGCACTTCAATCATCGTCTAGCAATTATTGCATCTGACAAACAAGAATTAACTGATAAATTAGCTTTAATTAGTGCTCAAGAAGAAGTTAATGGTGTATTTAAAGGACACACTGCTACTAATAATAAATCAGCCTTAATAGCCTTTTTATTTACTGGACAAGGTTCCCAGTATATAAATATGGGAAGACGACTTTATGAAACCCAACCAGTCTTCCGTGAAACTATATTAAAATGCAATGAAATTCTCAAAGCTTATTTAGAAAAATCCATTTTAGATGTAATTTATCCAGAAAATATAGATAATTCAATCATTGACAAAACAGCTTATACCCAACCAGCTTTATTTGCAATTGAATATGCTCTGTATAAACTATGGGAATCCTGGGGAATAAAACCTTCAGTGGTAATGGGTCACAGTGTGGG
>NZ_FYBH01000078.1 GCF_900185595.1 Calothrix rhizosoleniae SC01 | reverse complement strand
ACAAACCAATCCCACCTACGTGGGCTAATAAATTCCTCTTAACCCACGCAGGTGGGTTTTGCTCGTGTAGCGATACCCTTATAGGGTATTGCATAAAAATTGGGATGCTCCTATAGGTTTGGGTCTTCAACAATGTCCGCGCCCTAATTGCGTAGTAATATATGGGCATACTCAAGCAAGAAGGTTTGAGGATAGGGAATTGTTACCAGAAGGTGCATATTGGTTAGTTTGGGCACAAATCTCTGGCATTGGCCCAGTATTAATACGGCGGTTACAACAACATTTTGGCACCCTAGAAGCAGCTTGGAAAGCCAACCCAGCTCAATTGGCAGAGGTTGAAGGTTTTGGCTTACAAACCCTGAAAAAGGTCGTAGAACAACGTTCTCGTCTTCATCCCCAACAATTATTTAGCAAACATCAGCAGGAAAATCCCCACTTCTGGACACCAGGGGATACAGATTATCCTCGTTTGTTATTAGAAACTCCTTCTCCCCCTCCCGTATTGTATTATCGGGGTGAAATTGAATTATCAGAGAATTTAGGACAAAAACCCTTGGTAGGGATAGTGGGAACCCGCAATCCTTCCGATTATGGTAGACGTTGGACACGCAACATTAGTACAACTTTGGCACACAATGGCTTTACCGTAGTTTCTGGATTAGCAGCAGGTATTGATACAGAAAGTCACATTGCGGCGATGGACGCTGGAGGAAGAACTATAGCCGTTTTAGGTACGGGGGTAGATGTTGTCTATCCAGCCAAAAACCGGGATTTATATAAGCGAATTTTGACACAAAAACAAGGATTAATTGTCAGTGAATATGCTGCCAAAACTCCTCCAGATCGTACCCATTTCCCTCGTCGCAATCGGATTATTGCGGGATTAAGTCGTGCTGTATTGGTGATGGAAGCACCCTTAAAATCAGGTGCTTTGATTACGGCTAATTATGCCAATGAGTTTGGTAGGGATGTGTATGTATTACCAGGAAGGATAGACGATAGACCATCTCAAGGGTGCTTAAAGTTACTGAGTCAAGGGGCAACGCCAATTCTGAAAGAGTTGGATGAGTTGTTGAGAATGTTGGGAGCCATACCGCAATTAGATGGGGTGGAAGCATGTTCAGAAATAGAACAAGTTCCATTACCCGATTTATCTCCAGAACTGCAAAAAGTCATGGATGTTATTTCCACAGAATCCTTACCTTTGGATTTAATTATGCAACAAACAGGTATGGCTACGGGTGAAGTTTCTAGTGCTTTATTGCAGTTAGAGTTAATGGGTTTAGTTTCCCAATTACCAGGAATGCGTTATCAAAGGATGAAATAATAGAAAAATTAACTTAATTATCCTTCTTCCTTCTCGCGTAGCGAGTTAAATTAACCTCTCGTGACACTTTTGGTAAGATAAATAACGAAAACGCCAGGTTAAAACCTGTCGAGTCCCGTTTCATTCTCTCCTTCAAAGGCAGAGGTTCTCACCCTCCTGTATTGTTTTGATAGAGTTTAACTAGGTAGCATTACCAATATGGCAGCAGGAACAGCTTTCATTCTCAACCTGACGACGGTTCTGGGAACTTCAGCCCTGGGGGGTTATGTTGCTAATCGACTGCGTCAGCCGGTTTTATTGGGCTATTTAATCAGTGGTTTAATTATTGGCCCCTTTGGCTTGAAAATCCTAGCAGATGTAGAAACAATCAAGCCTTTTGCTGAGATTGGAGTGGCGTTTCTCTTATTTGCCTTGGGGGTGGAGTTTTCTTTAGCGGAACTGAAACGAGTCAAAGAAATTGCCATTCAAGGAAGTTTACTACAAATAGGTTTAACTATTGCCATAACAGCCTTTTTGGCTACTTTAATGGGATGGGTAACAACCCCAACACAAGGAATATTTTTGGGAGCAGTACTTTCCTTGTCTTCCACTGCGGTAGTCCTCAAAACTCTGACAGAACGAGGTGAAACTAATACCATCCACGGGCAGGCAATGTTGGCTATTTTGATTGCCCAAGATTTAGCTTTGGGATTGATGTTAGCAGTTTTGCCAGCTCTGAATAACCCTGCTAATATGGGAGCTGCTTTGAGTACTGCTCTGGTTAAAGTTGTAGTGTTTGCAACAGTAGCAGTAGCTATGGGTAAATGGGTTGTACCGCAAATAATGAGGCGAGTAGCGGAGACGGAAAGTAGTGAGCTATTTCTATTACTAGTAATTGCCCTGTGTCTTGGTGTAGCTATCATTACCTCAAAACTAGGTCTATCCATTGAAATGGGGGCATTTGTTGCAGGTTTGATGATTTCAGAAATTGATTATGCTGACCAAGCTTTAGCGAAGATTTTACCGTTGCGAGATACCTTTGCCAGTATGTTTTTTGCCTCCATTGGCATGTTAATTGATCCCAATATTTTAATCCAAAATTTTGGCGTGATTCTGGGTTTGGTAATGTTGGTGATGGTGGGTAAAGCTTTAATTATCCTACCAGTGGTGATGGCATTTGGCTACTCGTTCAAAACGGCGGTAATTACCAGCTTGGGATTGAATCAAATCGGGGAATTTTCCTTTGTCTTGGCTTTAGTCGGATGGCAGGAGGGATTTATTTCTCAGAATAAATATTTCTTGTTATTGGGAACCACTGCCATTACTTTAGTGCTCACCCCTGTATGGCTGAAGTTTTCTCCCATTTTAGCCGATCGCCTAGCCAGTTTACCATTTTTATCTGGATATCTGCGTCAGTTCCAGGATACCAAAGATATTTCCCTTCCAGAAGGCTTTCGGGATTATGTGGTAGTTGCAGGTTATGGCAGGGTAGGACAAATGATTGTCAGTATTCTCCAAAACCAAGGTCATTCAGTATTGGTAATTGAAAATAGTGAAGCTGCTATTAAACGATTGCGGACGGAGAAAATTCCTTACGTTTTTGGTGATGCAGATTCAGAATTTGTGTTAGAAAAAGCACATTTACACAAAGCTAGTGCCCTAGCGATCGCTCTTCCCGATCCTGCCAGTACCCGCTTATTGTTAAAAAGGGCTTTAGAGTTAGTCCCAGAACTAGATGTTGTTGCCCGTTCCCATCAAAATAAAGAAATTGATATCTTAACTCAATTCGGGGCGAAAGAAGTTGTACAACCTGAATTTGAAGCCGCTCTGGAAATGGGAGCCCACGTTCTTGCTGTCTTAAACACATCCTTAAGTAATATTCACTCAGTCATTGGTATTATGCGTCGCAATCGCTACCAGAATTTACGTATGGAATGGAGAAATCGCCAGCCGGAAGTAGAAATTACCAATGCTACCCCAGAACTAAAGCAGAAGTGGGTAACTTTAGATGCTAATTCACCCCTAGTAGATATGACATTAGCTACTGCTGATATCCGTAATTTAACAGGGGTAACAATTATGGCAATCCAACATAATAATGACGTTCTCTACTATCCCACTCCCCAAACCAGGTTACATAGTCAAGATTGTTTGTTAGCTGTAGGTGAAGCAGAGGAGATGGTCGCATTTCATTCCTTGATGATGGGTAGGGGAACCATTTCTGGAGGATATCACCATTGGGTAACAGTGGGAGAAAATTCCCCTCTCATCGGTAAGACTGTGGGAGACTTACATACTGAATATCAGGCAATAGTGCAAGCATTACGCAGACAAGGAAAACTCAAGTTTGGCATTGATAGGGCTATGGCCTTGCAACCAGAAGATTGTATCTTATTACAAGGAGAGAGCGATCGCATTTTAGAAGTGGCAAAATTATTAATAGATAGTCAGGGTTAAGTAGAAAGGCACAAAAAACTAAAGTATATAACGAAAAGTTTTTCGGGTAACTGCTTCTGCGGAGCATCGTCTGAGCTGCAATGCGCTAAACTGATCTCATCGCATCATAAATCACCAATGACAGCTACATTGACCGAGATAATTCAAACACAATTGGTTCAAATTCTTGGCCAGTTGCCACAAGAGCAACAAAAAAAAGTTTTAAATTTTGCCATATCCTTACACCAGCAAAACTTATTCCAACAATGGGATACAATTTCTGATGGAGAAGCGGCAGCATTAAAAACTGAATTTGCAACGGAAGATATCGCATTTGCAGAAGCTCACCTAAGTGAGTACCTCCCCATGCTACAGAAAGAGGATCAAGCTTAATTTAATGTGGGGAGAAATTCAATTAGCAGATTTGAATCCCAGTCGAGGGTCGGAACAAGCTGGAATTCGACCTGTAATTATCGTACAACGGGATAATTTGCAACGCTTCACTCGTACAGTTGTAGTCATTCCTCTTACCAGCAATGTACGTCGTGCCCAAATTCCAGGCACAGTGTTAATTCCAGCAGGAGAAGGGGGACTAACTCAAGATTCAGTAGCACTTTGTTATCAAATAGTGGTTCTTGACCGACAGCGATTACAACGCCATTTAGGAAATCTTTCTCCTAATTTTGTTTTGGCACTCAAGGAAGCACTCAAATACACATTAGAACTAGATGTATTTACAGAAGAAAATTGAAGCGCGGTTTGATTACTACGATCGCTGAAGCAAGGTCGGGGAGCAAACAAGAAGTGGTTGGATTTTCTGTGTCAACCCAAGCTTGTATCTAAAGAGTAGTGGTAGACCGTCCCAACCAAGCGACTTGCTCGCATTAGATTTACTCATCGTTTTCTAACAGGCTTTCGAGCATCGGTGTCAGAATTTTTACAACAGGATTGTTTGTCAGCTCAAGCAGAGCTGCCACACCACCAGCTTTCAAAGCCTTTATAATTTTATTTTTGTTTCTGGCTTTTTCTCAATTTCCTCCATTGCCTTCATTGCAACATTAGCTTTTTCCATAGTGGTGGTGTTTGGGTAAGTCTTAGATAGCTGATCTAGCAAGTCTTGAATCTCTTGTGCAGCCTCCGCTAAGGTTTGCTTTGTATGAGGACTAAGATCAATGTTATTGACGCTTTGATCATGAATACTATTATTAATGCCTCCAGAAAGAATACTGATTTGGTTATTCTTAATTTGACCAATCTGTACTTGATTTTCTTCTGCCACAGCAATAGTCCTCTCAATAAGATATCTATTTTTGTCAACTTGTGCACCAAGCTGATCTATTGTGCCATTTAAATAATGTTGTTTTGTTACAAGCTCATTAATTAAGCGTCGATCTCTATGCTCTATTTCTTCTGCTAAGTGCTCGGCTCTTTCCTGTAGTTGAATAGCTAATGCTTCAATTTTGCCTTTAAGCAATCGTATTTCTGAGTTTAGTTGATTTATTTCTCCTCTATCCCAAAAAGGCATTTATCATGTACCTCTTCCATAGATTTATTGATAAGCTGGCTAACTATTTATTAGACGGAAAGTTTCCGTATATCACACCTGCCGTGTTTTAGCTCCGTCGAACTCACGTTCAGGTTAAGTAATAAGTTTACTATTCATAGGTTTGAGGGTTCAACAATGTCAGCGCCCTAATTGCGTAGTGCTATATCAATCCTTCTGACTCTCTTGCCTATATTTTCTCAATTTTTTCAGTAGATTTTCTTGAGATGTTTTAGCTGTTGGTGTTTTAACATTGGATGCAGATTTTTTCGTCACATTTTTTAACACCGGATCAGGAATTTTTAGTTTAATTTCTGGCTGATTCGCAATAGTTTTTTTGGTTGTATTAGTTGCAGTATTCACCGAGGTTTTGACTGACTCTAAGGTAGTAGCCAATTGTACCTTTTGTTCTATTTGCTGGGTTGAAGAGACTAAGCCACTTAAACCATTGACTAACTGTTGCAAATTTTTCCGAAATTTGGGATCTCCCGTTAATTCATCCAAATCAGCAGTAATTTTTTGAGTATTCTCAAAAGTTACCCGTGCGGAATCTAAAGTTTTTTGTAAAACTAGCAAGTTGTTGGGATTGTTCAATGTCTTACTCGCATCCAGTAAATTTGCTGATGCTTGAGCAGCATTTGCAGAGAGGGATTCCAAGTTGTTGATTAATTCTCCTTGGGTTAATCGATTGAATGTAGGAGACAATTGATCCACACTGGCACGTAATTGATTGCTAGTGGCAGTAATATTATTTAAAGTTGTGACCAGGGAAGAACGATTGGATACGACCAAATCATCCAGATTTTGCAATAATTGATTGGCTTGGTTAACAGTTAAACTAATATCCTTGGCAGTAGTACCAAATTCATTGGCTGTATTCCCCAACTTATCTACTGCTTGGGAAGTAGATACACCAATCTTATCTGCTGCATCTGATACAGATTTAGCTGCTGTGGCAAAGTCACTCAATTGTGCTTGGGAATTTTTTGTTAGCTTGACAATTTCCCCACTCAGTTTAGCTATTTGTGATGCTGCGACGGAAGTATTTTTTAAAGCATTATTAACATTGGCATAAAATCTGGGTTCGGTGTACACAGTAGCCAAACGGCTGGTGGTGCGGATGAGTTCATCCATACTGATACCAATCACCCCTTGGAGACGAGAACCATTACAGATAACCAGATTGCGATCGCAATTAGGATCTAGAGGCCCAGCAAGTTTTACCCCAGAAGCTACGGGTTTTTTGGGAGTAATATCAATAATACTTTCACTAATTAACCCCGACTGATTCGCCTCCACGGTGACATCCCTGGGAATAATGAGTTCGGGTTGGGAAATTTCGATTTCCACATCCACGTTATTAGGTCCTGGTTGAATGGAATTAATTCGACCTACCTTGACACCTCGATAACGAACAACTGCTCCCTTTTGCATTCCCCCAGCATTGGCGAATTCCACAACTGCTGTGTAGGATTTGCCAGATGCAGCAAATCGATTTAACCAGAGGATAACAATACCTAGTACCCCTAGTCCGACTAACAGCAATAAACCAACAGAACCTTCCCTTAATGTACGTGCAGACACAAAGGGCATTTTTCTTTTTGGACTACTTACCTTTTCTTCTTCTGTCATCTAACCTACCATCTGAATTGGTCCTGATACATTCCCACTCATAAATTGTCGAATCAAGGGATGGTTTGTGTGATTAATTTCATTTACTTTATCTTGCCATTGCACTTTACCTTGGTAGAGAAATAATATTCTATCGGCTGTACGACGAATGGTACTATCTTGGTGAGTAACAATTGCGTAAGTGCTACAGACTCCTTGACTAGACTGCAAATGGCGGATTAAGTCTTCGATGACCGTAGAAGCAATGGGATCTAACCCAGCAGTAGGTTCATCGTATAGCAAAACTTCTGTTCCTTGAGTAGGATTATCGGGATTAGACATAATTGCTCGGGCAAAGCTTACCCGTTTTCGCATCCCTCCCGAAAGCTCCGATGGGTAGAGATCTCCTGTTCCTGGTAAACCTACCATATCTAATTTTTCATTGACTAGACCTCGAATGCGCGATCGCGGTAATTTAGAATGTTGATAAAGTAAGAATCCCACATTCTCCTCTACTGTCAACGAATCAAATAATGCCGCCTGTTGAAACACCATACCAATACCGAGTTGCTCCGTACCCTCTTCAATTAATCCTTCTCGCTTCACCCCCTGGATATAAACTTCTCCACTATCTGGTTCTATTAACCCAGCAATTATTCTTAAAATCGTGGATTTACCCGTACCGCTAGGACCAATAATTCCCAGTGCTTCACCCCGATAAATCTCCAAATCGATATTATCTAATACTTTATTACTACCAAAACTTTTGGAAATGCCTTTTAATTCAATTATTGGTTGAGCCATACTATTTTAAATTTTAGATTGTGGATTTTGGATTGTGGATGTCATAGTTATTGGTAGTGGAATTGGTGGACTAACTGCGGCTGCATTGCTGGCTCGTTATGGCAAAAGGGTAATTGTGTGTGAAAGTCATACAATTGCTGGTGGTGCTGCTCATAGTTTTCGACGACGGGGATTTGAATTTGATTCTGGACCTTCATTTTATTGTGGTTTAAATGACGATGGTGGGTTAGCCCAAAGTCTAAATCCAGTCAAGCAAGTTTTAGATGTATTAGAGGAATCATTAGCAACTATTAGTTATGATCCCCTAGGACATTATCACTTTCCTGAAGGTTCTTTTCCTGTTTATAGCAATGCTGAACGTTACCGCCAAGAATTAAGTAAAATTACTCCTGAAGGCGCTGAGGAATTTCAACAGTTTGAGAAACGCTTGTTACCCCTATACGATGCCATGAGAGGTATTCCCTCCCTAGCTTTAAGGTCTGATTGGCAAGTGATTTTTTTACTCATGGGGCGTTGTTTACCAGCTTTAATAAAAATGCTGCCTCATTTACCCCTAGTGCAAGCTTCTGTGGGGAGTGTGATGGATGCTACGGTTAAAGACCCTTGGATACGGCGGCTAATTGACTTGGAATGCTTTCTTTTGTCTGGATTAAAGGCTCATGGCACCATTGCTCCAGAGGTAGCTTTTATGTTGGGGGAACGTTCCCGAGTAGGGGTAGAATATCCTGTGGGTGGTAGTGGGGCGATTATCAAAGCTTTGGTTAGTGGATTAGAACGCTGGGGTGGTAAATTGCGTTTAGGATGCCATGTAGAGCAAATTCTGGTGTCATCTGGGAAGGTTGTGGGGGTGAAGTTCCAAAATGGTGAGATCCTCAAAGCACCCACAGTTATTTCTAATGCTTCTATGTGGGATACCTGTACCAATTTATTAGCTCCTCAAGATTTACCTGCATCTTTTCGCCAAGCCGCATTAGCTACACCATTGGTAGAAAGCTTTATGCATTTACACTTAGGGATTAAAGCTGATGGATTGAAAGATTTAACCGGGCATCATGTGGTAGTTCATGATCTGCACCAGGATATTACAGTACCCGGAAACACCTGTATGATTTCTATTCCTAGTGTTTGGGATAGTAATTTAGCACCAGTCGGACATCATGTGGTGCATACCTACACCTTAGAACCATATGCTGGATGGGAAAGGAATCAGGGTTATGAAGCCAAGAAACGGGAAAAGGCGGAAACTTTATACCGGGCGTTGTCAAGGGTAATACCAGATATTAGGGAACGGGTGGTACTAGAACTAATTGGTACACCCTTAACCCATGCCCATTATTTACGACGTTATCAAGGAACCTATGGTCCGGCGATCGCTGCGGGTAAGGGGAGTTTTCCCAATACCCACACGCCAATTAAAGGATTGTACCGGGTGGGGGATAGTACTATGCCAGGGATTGGAGTACCTGCGGTGGCTGCGTCGGGGATAATGTGTGCGAATAGTTTGGTGAATGTGGGACAAATAGGAGAGTTATTGGATAATGATTACCATTTTCCCAAACTAGAGGTCTAACTAGCCTGCAAATCAATGGGCTGTATTTTTTCCCAGTCAAATGATTTTTCTAATTCTTATAAAATCCTTAATGATCGCAAATTTTAAGTAGTATTCAGTAACTCCATGAAATTCCTCGGTATCGATTTAGGCTGGAAATCTCAACCCAGTGGACTCTGCTACCTGCGACTAATCAATGAAAAACTCCAAATTATCGACCTAAATCGCCAAGAACAAATTGCAGATATCCTCCGTTGGGTAGATGACTGCATCCAACCACAAGAATCAGCCATCATCGCCGTAGATGCACCCACTCTCATCCCCAATGATACTGGGAGTCGTCTGCCTGACAAACTGACTCACAAACACTTTGGTAAATATCATGCTGGTTGTTATCCAGCCAACAAAAATCTACCCTTTGCAGAACGCACCATTAACTTTGGCTTAGAATTAGAATCTCGTGGTTTTACCCATGCTCCGACAATGGAACCGCAAAAGCCTGGTAGATATCAAATAGAAGTATTTCCCCATCCTGCAATTGTCAATCTTTTTGATTTGCAACGCATTCTCAAATATAAAAAAGGGCGCATCCAAGAGCGCCAGAAAGAACTACTAAAACTCTACGATTACATTATCCATATTCTCCCTTATCTTGAACCCAGGTTAGATATTAATCCTCAAGGGCACAAACAAACAGCAAAATTCATTGAGATTGACTTTTTCTCCTCATCTCTCACTGGTGCGGAACTTAAAGCTGCTGAAGATAAATTAGATAGCTTGATCTGTGCTTATGTTGGAGCTTACTGGTGGTATTGGGGGGAACAACACAACTTAGTACTAGGAGACTGTAGCACTGGTTATATTGTTATCCCTTCTAGGGTGGAAACGAGGGATTAGGGGATAGATATTATCTACTATGAACCCAACCTCTAAGTAAGTCGGCACAATAAAACCAAACTATGTGGAGAAAAGTAAATAAGGCTAAAACCCTTTTTCCCCCTGCTCCCTGCCCCCTGCCCCCTGTCTTATCCAAACGATAATTTTTTACGCCTACCTACTTACCTATTCCAGATAAAGAAACATACCTCGTTTACCTGCAATTTGCTGTAATTGACAACCCAAATAAACAAGATAAAGTAGGATTTATTTGAGGAGATCAAGGATGTGGAAAGAATAAAAGTACTACCGATGAATGAGGAGATTCAGCAGCAGTGGCTTGGTAAGGAAAAAACCAGAGCTTTCCAACAGTTTTTAGATGGTAAGAGTTGTCCCGAAAAAGTACGGGAACTACTAGCACAAGAACCATTATTACTGTATTTGTTGGCAGCAATGCACCGCGATGGTGAATTAAAAGCTGAAATGTTTGCTGGAAGTAGTAAAACCCAAGCTAAAATTTTGATTTATCAAAAGTATTTGCAATGGGTATTAACAAAACAGCTTCCGGAATTATTACAGCGAAAGATCACGGAACAAGATAGCCAAGATTTACGGCGTATTCTCACGGAAGCTAGTTTATGTGTCATCCAATCTGGCAGGGAATGTGTGTCCATGTCAATGATTGAGGCACGTCTCCAAGGAGATGAGACAGGTAAGGAATTTTTGTCAGTAGCAAGGGAGCGTATAGGCGAAAGTCCTCTCAGGAATGCTTTAGCCACTTTTTATCTCCAACCAGGAAGACAAACGGGTTCAGTAGAGTTTGCTCATAACAGTTTTAGTGAGTTTTTATTCGCCGAACGGCTTACGGAAAGTTTATCAAACTGGACAAAAACAGGAAGAAAAGGAAGAGGCTTTAATATCCAACAAGAACAAATGGATTGGGAAATTTATGACTTGCTGGGTTATGGGGGATTAACACCAGAAGTGGTGGAATGTCTCATGAGTTTAGTTATAGCAAGGGATGAATTTCAACCTGTGCAACTTTTTCAACGGTTAGAAAATTTTTATCAACGCTGGTGTGAAGGAGAATTTATTAATGCTGATACAAAAAATTTACCCCAGAATAAATCACGCAAGTTATATGAACAAAACATTAAATTAGGACAGCAACAAGTTGACATTTATGCTGGTTTAAATGTGATGATTTTGTTGTTAGAGTTAAATCGTTATGGACGAAAAAGAGATGATTTGCAGGAGCAAATTATTTTTTATCCTTCAGGTAAACCAGAAGATGGTAGGTTTACAACTCAACTACTTCGCGT
>NZ_FYBH01000206.1 GCF_900185595.1 Calothrix rhizosoleniae SC01 | reverse complement strand
ATCACTCATGGTTTTTCTACTATTCAATAATTCTAATATTCAAACGAACATTTGAATGATATCACAAAAAAAGTTCATTCTAAACAACATTAGAATGACTTACTCAGCAAGTTGCTTTAAGGTATAGAAAAGAACTTCAGCTATGCGTTGGTCTTTAAGGGAATAGTAAGCTAGCTTGCCGTCGTTTCTATACTTTAAAATTTTGAGATCGCGTAATTTCCGCAGGTGATGAGAAGCAGATGCAATCTTGACATCAAGCAGTGAAGCTACATCACACACGCAAAGCTCTTGACCATTGCTCAGAGCGTGGAGAATCTTTAAGCGCGACTTATCAGCTAAAGCACTAAAAAGAATTTGAGCATTTTCGATAGTATCATCTCCCGGTAGTGCTTCACCAACCTGAGTAACTAATTCCGAGTTAAAACACCGGGTTTGGCAAATGTCGCTTTCCTTGGCTTTGGTCACAAATCTTGACGCACACGAGATTTTACAACTTAATTATAACAGTCGATAATTAGGGTTTATTTTTGTTACTACCCAAAAAAAGCCTTCACATCAAACCAAAATATTGATAAAGATTAACAATCAAAGTAAGGTGAAACGAATGAACTACTCTACACTCGAGTGGTTTAATTTAGAACATTAATTAACTATCAACAATAGTATTTGAGCACTTGTAGCAGTTTTCAAACTTTGTGCAATACAGTTAATAACCTCACCCTATCCTATTCTTACTACGATAGCTTTGTTTTTTATTGAGAAGAGGTTTAAAGATAGGACGGATGGCGATCGCCATTATCAGTGCTAATATGATAACGATTATCGTTCTTGCACAGGAATGGCTAGTAAAGTAGATTTAGCGATTATTGGTGCTGGTCCCCAGGCTTTAACCTTAGTTACCCATTTATTGCAGAAACGGCAGAAAATACGCTCAAAAATAGCGGTATTTGACCCTAGTGGTAGATGGTTGAGTCAATGGCAACAGCAATTTGCGGCTTTAGAAATACCACATTTACGTTCCCCTGCGGTTCATCATCCAGACCCCAATCCCTTTGCTTTGCGGAAGTTTGCGGAATCTCGTTCCCATGAGTTATTTCCTCCCTACGATTTACCAGGAGCTGAGTTGTTTGATGATTTTTGTGGGGATGTGATTCGTCGCTGGGATTTAGAAAACGCGGTTACACCAGGGAAAATCACTCGTATTCAACCATTACCCCATTCCTTCCGTCCCCGGTTGGGTTTGTGGTTGAAGGATGGGAAATCAATTATTGCTCGACGGGTGGTGTTAGCAACTGGTAGCAGTCAACCCCAAATACCGGATTGGGTGAGTCAGATTCAGACACCCTATCCCCAAGATAGATTATGCCATTCCCAATTCATAGATTTACGGAAGTTGCAATTGGCTGGTGAAAGAATATTAATTGTGGGAGGAGGATTAACAAGCGGACATTTAGCCATTGGTGCTTTATGTCGTATGGCTAAAGTTGACATACTCATCAGACGACAATTACAAGAAAAAATATTTGATGCGGAACCGGGTTGGTTGGGACCAAAGTATTTGAAAGGGTTTTTTGCTGAGTCTGATTTTCACCAGCGATGGAAGATGATTCAGTCAGCAAGAAATGGTGGTTCTATGACCCCTGCAATAGGGATTCAGTTAAGGAGGAAAGTACGTCAGGGTAAGGTAAGAATTTATGAAAATACTCAAGTAGTTAAGGCTGAATGGTTAGGGAATTACTGGTTAATTAAGACTAATCAGGGGGAAGAATACGAATATGACAGGATTTGGTTATCCACAGGAACCCGCTTTGATGCAAATTCTCAACCCCTGTTAGAGGAGGTTTTACAAGCCTATCCCATTCCTGTGGTCAATGGTTTACCTATTTTGGATGACAATTTGTATTGGCGTGGTTGTCCCTTGTTTATTATGGGTGGATTAGCAGCTTTACAAATTGGACCAACAGCCAGAAATTTATCTGGTGCGAGA
Source organism: Calothrix rhizosoleniae SC01 (assembly GCF_900185595.1). Classification (GTDB taxonomy): domain Bacteria; phylum Cyanobacteriota; class Cyanobacteriia; order Cyanobacteriales; family Nostocaceae; genus Calothrix_A; species Calothrix_A rhizosoleniae. The sequence continues at coordinate 1,489 of NZ_FYBH01000206.1, read as the reverse complement.
ATGGCTAGTGAGAAGTTAGAAAAGGCAATTATTAAATCTACTGTTGCTCCTTATCAAGCTAAAATTGCTTGAAATTGGGTGAATTATATTTGGTTATGGTGCAAGGTATTACTTACCTTATACAAATTTACGAAAGTCTTGATACATATACATATAGATTATCTGTAGGGGTTTAGCAATGCTCATTAGTGTCAACTTCAGGGGGTAAATCCGAAAGAAAGCTGGGTGGAAGTGTCAATTTGTCGATGACGCTTACGCCTAGTATTCTGTCAAGAACTAATTGACGGATAGAGGCGCTTCAATTTAATCCGGGCATCTTCGGTAGTAAATTGCCAATCTACTTTACTTTTGAGTTCATTTCTGTGTTGTTCCCAGACAGCAATTTCCTGTTTCAAAACATCTTTGTGAGCAATACATCGGTCAAGGCATTGTCGGTTTAAAACACTCAACTCAATTTCAGCCATATTCAACCAACTTCCATGCTTTGGAGGGAGTATAATAAAACTCGATTTGAGCGAGAATTCGTCTGGCTTCATATGGTGGAAAAGCCTTGTAAAGAGACGCTCTCATGTGAGTATTCAGGTTATCCTGAGCGAGTTGAATTTTTTTGGCTTGGGGATAGCATTCGTCAACCAGATATTTTATTTGTTGAGTGTAGTCAATTTGGGTACGTTGGTCTGTAACTTCTACGTGCCTCCACCCGACTAAAGGCTCAAACATCATAAATAAATTGCAAACCCCTTCCCTTTGATATTCATAATCATAGCGTTTGGCTTGTCCTGGTTCTGCTGGCAGAGGTTTTCTCACTTCAGAAATTAATTGCTTTGAGCTTTCATCGAAGCAAACTAAGGGATAATCGGGGTCATAGAGACGAGTATACAGCTGTAGAATATCTTCCATTTGGCAGACCTGCCTCAGCATTCCCTTCCGGGGGAATCACCCAAGATTCCTTCAACCAAGGCTTAATTTCGTTTTTTTTAGAACTTGTCGCACACTTTCATGGGAAATGCTCTCTACATATCCCAATGTCACTATCTGGTCTGCCAATAATCGTAATGTCCAACGGCTACATCCCTCTGGTGGGGTGCTGCAAGCCGTCGCTACTAAATGTGCTTCTGCTTCTCCATCTAGCCGTCGTAACTTCAACGAATGTCGCTGACGCGGTACAAGGGCATTGTCTAAACTTTCTTCTACAAACCTTTGTCGCACACGCTCAATAGTTCTGGTGCTGATATTGAAAACATCGCTGATGTCTTGATCTTTCCATCCCCCATCTGGGTGATTTACATCTGCTTTCAACAGGATATGAGCATGATTGATTTTGGCGGCGGCGGCTTTACCAGTTTTAGTTAATTTTTCTAGACTTTGGCGTTCTTCAGGAGTCAGGGAGACAATGTATCGTTTTGCGGGCATAGCTTATATAATCCTGGAAATATATCTCCCAGTATCCGTCAAAATGCGTTTGACAGACTACTAGTACTTATCCCTC
>NZ_FYBH01000109.1 GCF_900185595.1 Calothrix rhizosoleniae SC01 | reverse complement strand
TGAAAAGTAGGGGCTAAATATTGTCTATTGCGTATTGGGCAATACGCAACAGACAACCTCTGAAGTAATGTTTTAATACCAATTTCATTTAGCTAGGCTACACTTGCAAAAATTCATACAGAATATGATTCTATTCTTGACGCATTATCTGTAGCTTGAATTTAGGAAATTGGTATAAATTTTCGCGTTTCAGACTAAAGAATTATTTAGAGATTGCTGTAAGCAACACCCAGACAAAAATTAGTATCAGGAGATATGTAAATGGCAAGTGCAACATTTGAGTTACTAGAGAAAATTCGCCAACAATTTGATAGTTGTCCTTATCCTAGAATTACTGTAGACAAATCACCTAACAAGAACACAAAAGAGCTTTATATCCATAATTTGCTCACTTCTTACTATTTAAGATATCAAAAAGTTACAGATACTAAAGGTAAAGTTATTTTAGATGCTGGGTGTGGTACTGGCTGGAAATCCCTTGTATTAGCAGAAGCGAATCCGGGAGCAAAAATTGTTGGAGTCGATATATCAGAACAGTCTATTAATTTAGCACGACAACGTTTGGCATATCACGGATTTGATAATACGGAATTTCATGTTTTGTCAGTTGAGGATTTACCTCAGCTAGATTACCAATTTGACTATATTAATTGTGATGAACTGCTGTATCTGTTTCCTGAACCTGCTGAAGCTTTACAAGCAATGAAAGCAGTATTAAAACCAGATGGTATAATTCGCAGCAACTTGCATAGCTCCATACAGAGATTCAATTATTTCCGTGCTCAAAAAGTATTTACAATAATGGGTTTGATGGATGAAAACCCCACGGAATTAGAAATGGACATTGTTATCGAGTTTATGAAAGCTTTGAAGGATAATATTAATCTCAAGGCTGAAACTTGGACTTCTAATTACGAAGGAGAAGACAAGCAGCAAAATATTTTAATGAATTACTTATTCCAAGGAGATAAAGGGTACACCATTACTGATATGTTCACAGCTTTAAGAAAGGCTGATCTAGAGTTTATCAGTATGGTTAACTGGCGACAGTGGAATTTGATGGATTTATTTAAAGAACCAGATAATTTACCTGTCTTTCTAGCAATGAGCTTACCAGAAATTTCTATAGAAGAGCAGTTACAGCTGGTTGAGCTACTACATCCCATTCATCGTCTGCTAGACTTTTGGTGTGGTCATCCTCAGGAATCACAGACTTTTGTACCATTGACAGAATGGACCGACTCTAATTGGCAACTGGCAAAAGTACATCTGCATCCGCAGTTAAAAACCCCTAAGTTCAAAGAAGAACTCATTCATTATATCAGAACTCACACTACTTTCCCCATAAGTAACTATCTATCCCAAACTGAGCAATTGATCTGGGTAGATAGCTCAATGGCTATTTGCTTAATACCTTTATTAGATGGACCTCAGCCCATAAAGTCTTTGATTGAGCGTTGGAAACAATGTAGACCAATAGATCCTATAACTTTAGAGCCTACAGATGAAAGAGAAGGCTTTAATTTGATCAAACAAATGCTGCTGAACTTAGAGAATTGCGATTTCCTGATGGTAGAACGTCAATCTTAATGACTTGAGTCACTATGCAAAAGAGAAAAAATTTTCTAGGGGTGATATGTTCCCTATAGAAAGTGGGTAAGTTACATCTAGAACACAATAACAAACCTTCTTCAGGAAAAATACTTATGAAATCTGAACTAAAAGCTAAGTTTTTGAGCCACATCCTCAGCAAGAAGAAAGAAAACGAAGGTTTCACCTTAATCGAATTATTAGTTGTAATTATTATTATCGGTATTCTGTCTGCGATCGCTCTACCTTCCTTTTTGAACCAAGCAGCAAAAGCTAAACAGTCTGAAGCTAAAACCTACGTTGGTTCAGTCAACAGAGCACAACAGTCTTACCGGATTGAAAATACATCATTTGCTGGTGATATTGACTCTCTGCAAATTGGTATTCCTACTGATACTGATTTTTATTCCTATAAGCTCTCTGCTGCGGATGTAACTAGTACCACTATTGTAGCTAATGCTAAAGATTTCAAATCTCTCAAAGGCTTTTCTGGTGGTGTAATTATTCTCGACAGTGGGCAAACTGCAGCTATTGCGTGCCAAACAAAAGCAGTACAAGGATCTAATGCCGATCCTGCTATACCTACCTTAACTACTTCTTCAACTACTTGTGGTACTGGTACCCTAGAAAATATGAAATAAAGTTTAATTATTTGTGATTAAAAATGCTAGATGAATTAAAGCACATCTGGTATTTTTTTATACAGGATCCTAATTGATTTTTGAAATATACGTAGGGTGTATTGTCGCGGAGCGCAACGCACCATCATGTCAGGCTTTGATGCGTTAAGACTTACGTCTTTAGCGAAGCCATGCCCGAAGGGCTATACACACCCTACAAATACCTAATTTTTTCAATCTTTAAAGCGGATGCCTATATGATTTGATAAAACTTTTTAGGGGTCAACTACTTTGACCTCTAAATTAGCAGCAATTATGCAAAAAGATAATATTCATTCATAGTCAGGATCGCTTATTAGATTCACCAAATTTCCTTCAATCAACTTAAAATTTGCATTCGTTTGTTTTACTTAAGCTCTATTTAAATCTGACTTGCCAATAAACTTCAACGTGGATTTAAGGTTTTAATTATGATTGCCCAATTAGAAAATCAATTTTCTTCAGAGCAAAAGTTGTTAAACATTCAACAGTATGAAAAAAATATTACTGAAAATCCTAGAGAAATTAGTAATTATTGGTATTTAGGATTAGCATTATTATTAGATGGGAGGGAAGAAGAAGCACAAATTACATGGATGACCCCAATTCTTGAATTTGGTGAACAAGAATTAGAGCAATGGCTGCAAGAATTAACGGAAATTTTACTCAATGCTGCTCAACAACAAGAAGCTCATTCTAACTATCAAACAGCTTGGGCAATTCGTCAACACTTGAGAGAATTTTTTCCTTATGATATCAATAATCTTTTAAAAATAATTGATTTAAGTACTAACTTGAATTTTTCTGAAATAGAAAAAAATACCAATCAATTAGTTGAAATTATATCTCAACAAACAGAAACTATTGTTTTTGATGAAAATTTATTAGTTTTAGTGATTGAAAAGTTAGTTTATCCCGACCCGATTAATCCTCCTTCATTTATTAATCAACTAGTTGAAGCATTTATACCTTATTTCTCAACTTGTGAAAATATTATTAAATTACTGACAGGAAAAGCTGAAGCTTATTATCGCTCTTCTCAATATTATGTCGCAATTTATTTGACAAAAATCCTTCTCCATCTAGAACCTAATAATTTGGATTACATTCTGAAAATAATACCTCCATTACAAAAATTAGGAGGAGATTATATTAAAGAATCCATTGATTGGGCAAAAAAATATTTATCACTTACCCAAGAGCCAATCGATAAAATAATTGGTACTCACTATTTACTAGAAGCATTCTTAACTTCTTGTAGTAGTTGGGAAGAATCAGTTATAACTTACCATAAACATAAACTATACTTATCTGCTGTCGTAACAAGTGAAACAAGAAGTAAAAAATTAGCTCAAATTTTACCTGTTGGTTCTTTTCTCTTATACATGGAAGACAATCCGCGAGAAAATCGAGTAATTCGGAATGGACTAGCCACTTTATGTAAAAAAATTATATGGGAAAAATTCCCTGATAATATCAATAGTTATCAAAAAAGGTTTCACTCATTTCGTCCTTCCTTAAGTGAACGTCCCTTAAAAATAGGCTACTTATCAGAATGTTTTCGGACTCATTCTGTTGGTTTCTTAGCTTGGTGGTTATTAAAACATCATAATCGGCAAAAATTTGATATTTATTTATATTCTTTACGAGATAATGCTTACGATCCACAACAACAAGCTTATAAAAGAGAATTTGGCGATCATTATCATCAAGAATGCCTCTCAATGGTAGAAATGGCGGATAAAATTAATCGAGATGAAATAGATATTTTAGTTGATTTAGATAGCTTAACTTCCTATGGTAGTTGTGCTGTCTTAGCCTTCAAACCTGCACCAATTCAAGTTAGCTGGTTAGGTTATGATGCCACTAGTTTTCCAACAGTTGATTATTTTATTGCTGATAAATATGTATTACCAGAATCAGCACAAGATTATTACACTGAAAAGATTTGGCGACTACCTCAAAATTATATTGGAATTGATGGTTTTACTGTAGGAACACCAACTATCAGCAGAGAATCTTTAGATATTCCCAATGATGAGATTATTTACTTTAGTTCCCAAACCGGATTAAAACGTAATCCCCGCAATATCCGGTTACAAATGCAAATTATTAAACAAGTTCCTAATAGTTATTTTCTCCTCAAAAGTCATCGAACTAGTCATCAAGATTTACAAGACTTTATTACCCCACTTGCTGAAGCAGAAGGAGTTGATTTAGAACGCTTAAGGTTTCTACCTTCTGCACCTACAGACATGGAACATCGTGCCAATTTAGCGATCGCTGATATAGTTTTAGATACCTATCCCTATAATGGTGCAACCACAACCCTAGAAACTCTGTGGATGGGTATTCCCTTAGTCACCAGAGTGGGAGAACAATTCGCAGCCCGTAATAGCTATACCATGATGATGAATGTAGGTGTAGAAGAAGGTATAGCTTGGACTGATGAAGAGTATGTAGACTGGGGTGTGCGCTTGGGTAAGGATGAACAATTAAGACAGCAAGTAACTTGGAAGTTACGCCAGTCAAGGCAAACATCACCACTGTGGAATGGGAAGCAATTTGCCCGTGAGATGGAGAATGCTTACCAACAAATGTGGCAAAAATATAACGCTACGCGCAAGTAATAAGTAATAAATAATAAGTAATAAGTGAGCCATTGCGGTGGACAGGTTTCCCGACATAAAGTAACTGCCGTCAAGTGGCGCAACCCAAAGGGTAGAGGGCAGGAGGCAGAAGGGAAGAGCTTTTTAGACAACTTTACTTTTCGTTACATACCTCTGTTCTCTTGCGCCGTTCTACTTAAAATGTCAGTTCTCGCCAAGTATTTTTACCAACTACCCCATCTTCAGCTAGCTTGCTCTGACTTTGAAAGGCTTTTACCGCAGTCTCTGTCAGAGCGCCAAACACCCCATCAACACGCACAGCGTAGCCATTAGATAATAAAATCCTCTGTAATACCTTCACAGAGATACCAGAGTTACCAAAACGTAAAGTTGGTAGAGATTTACTATTTAAATTAGGTGTTAAATTTGAAGATGTAGCTATTAGTATTTGATTATTAGCACGATTTTGAATATTGCAACTAGAAGTTGCAGAAATTTTCATGACTTGTAGCCTTAGCTTTGTTTTCCTAGAGGATAATCGAAGTGGCTGTTGGTAATTTTCTTTACCCTTTACCTCATCTTTAGTCTTATGTGTGCAGGTTGAAAAACTGTCACGGACGTTCTTCGGAAATTGCTTGTATTCATTTACTATGGACGGTAAGTTAGAATTAAGTTTATTTTTTAAACGCTTAAAAGTTTCCTGATCGGATAAAGATAATTCAGCATTTTTAGGAATTAAGGGTTTTTCTAGCTCAGAAAATTCAGGTGGTGTTATTTTGACATCATTCTTTAGTTGGTATAATTGACTGTTCTTACTAACTTGTATAGCAACGATGCGATCGCGTAAAATTTTAGGACGATTGTAGATAGATAGCTCTGGCGAGAGGATGCCTGTCATCAACAAACCAATATCACTCATGGCTTTTTTACTATACTCAACACTATTAATTCATTTCACAGGTAAAATGGCTACTGTTCCGGGATGGTAGAGATATAAAGTGAAAAAACCATCATTTTTGACTGGTAACAGAAACCAAAAAATTTGACACTCTTGGTAGGGGTGTCAGGAAGAGGCAGGGGGCAGGGGAGCAGGCTTCGGCCGTGAGCTCAGCCGAACGGGAGCAAGGGAGAACCCTATACATGAATGTAGGGGATAAATTACAGTTATCATGACGATATGATAGAGGTTACAGACGAAAATGTCCGTAATAATCATATAGTGTAAGATAATTTACCCATAGGCTAGAATTTGTGGTGGAAGAGTAAGAGTCCCACCCATAAATTTGTGAATCTATTTTCTGTTTTGGCTGACGGTTATATGAAATTCGCGTTTAAAGTATCCTGAGTATTTTTCGTTCACTAGGGAATAGAACTATTTATATCATCACACAGTCACCAGGTAAATTTTTCAACTTACTGGGAGTATTTGTATGATAAATGGACTATGTTTTGAAGTAACCATCACATAGCGATGCTCCTAAAGGAAGCCTCCCTAAGAGCGATCGCTCAGATTTATTTAATTGTAAACTGTAATCAAGATATATAACTGTAACAGCAAATACTCATAGGTAGAATACTAACCAATACCGTCAATTATGGGATGGAAGTAAAAAGCAAATCCTAATACCGCATAAGTAGCTAATAGTAATATTCCTTCCAGCCAGTTTGACTTACCATCAGAACTAATCGTATTGGCAATCAACACTGAGACTGCTACAGCAACTAATTCAAATGGGTTGAAATCTAAATCCATTGGCTGATGGAAAAAATAACCTGCAATCACCAATACTGGAGCTACAAACAGAGCGATTTGCATACTCGATCCCACAGCCACAGACAAGGATAAATCCATTTTATCTTTTATGGCTACGGTGACAGCAGTGGCGTGTTCTGCAGCATTACCAATAATAGGGACAATAATTACACCAGTAAATAAAGCCGTCAACTTAAGTTGGGATGTGGCTGATTCTAAAGAATCTACCAATAATTCTGATTCTAGTGCCACTAGTAAAGTACAAGCTAGCAAAACTCCAAACCATAACCAAAGATTGGGTTTATGTTCTGTTTCAGATTCTAATTCCTCCGAACCTGCAACCCCTACATCATAGAGATAGGAATGGGTCTTCATCGAAAAAAACAAAGTTAAAGCGTAAACTAGAATCAGGATGATAGCAACCGCTAGGGAAAGATTTTGTAAAGTTTGTTCACCAATCCCCACAGAAGTAGCATCTACTGCTGTAGGTACGAGAATAGCAATTACAGCTAAATTCATCGCTGCTGAATTCATGCGGGCGGCTACTGGCTGAAATGTCTGCTCTTTGTAGCGCAATCCTCCTAAAAACATAGAAAGACCCATTACCAGTAGTAAATTACTGATAATCGATCCTGTGATACTAGCTTTGACTACATTCACTAAGCCAGCTCTCAGAGCAATGATCGCAATAATCAATTCAGTAGCGTTACCAAAGGTAGCATTTAATAGCCCACCCAAGGAAGGACCCACAACCACAGCAATTTCTTCTGTTGCTGTTCCCATCCAAGCCGCTAAGGGCAAAATCGCTAAACCAGCAGTGATAAAAATGATTAAGTCTTCCCAGTGCATAAATTTAGCTCCTAGGGAAACTGGTATAAAAATTAAGAGTAATAGAAATAGATTATTTTTATTTAACATTTGTGTTGTTGATGACAATTAATGATGTTAGTCAAGGACTTACCTGGGGCAAGAGAATAGCTATAAATACTTAGTCTCAAATCAACAAACTCCATGAGCAAAGTTGAGCAGTGTGAATTCACTCCATTTGCTCAATATATTATTGATTTAGGAACCAGATTCTAGGATACTCCGAACTCTGCTATTTCAGGGCTCCGAGATTCTACTGTGTCTGTCTTTATAATTATTTTTTTATTGGGACTGGCTTAAAAATAGGGGTTGGGGGATAGGGGGAGCAGATTTCAAGGGTAGAGGTTTTTAACATTTCGGTTAAGGTTAGACTTGGAAGATTGTTCAACCGGATGACGCGGGGACACTGGGCTTGGGACACGGAGCGGTATGTGTCCCAAGCCCAGTGTCATCCGGTTAAATACTTCTTTTTGGTCAGCAGTAGGTTTTAGTTTAAATTCATAGGTGAGTGTAAATGTCATTCTCATTACCTCCCACCACATTAGACGAAGTTTTTAACTATCATTAGATAAAAAGTTAAATAAACTGCGCTTAAAAGCGCACTGCGCCACATCCCGTGAAAAGTCAGATTGTAGGATTCGTCCCCTATAATCTGATGTATGCTATTGTCCACAATGGTTTGGAGTTTCGCGCCGGGAACTAGTCTAAACTCCAATTAATTTAGTTATCCACCAAAACCTGTACTTCCTTGTATTTGAGAGGTATCACCTGCTTGAGAGATATTGCTATCCATAGGTCTGAAAGGCTTGATTGTCTGGATATCCACACAGGGGGCACAATCTAACTTAGTTCTCAGTTCAGCACTAAAGGAAACTAGTAAATCTGCAAGAGCTTGACGGTCAGTTAAGCAGGTTTTAATTGACATTAGTTCTCCCAGAGTCCACTCGTAGAGATTTCTATCTGCATTGTTCATAATTACAGTTAGCTCATTCTTGACTCTGATGATTTGATTGAGCAATTCATCCACTTTCACATTGATGATATTGGCAATTAAACTGTTAAATGTCTGTCTACCACCAATGATGTTAATCATTTGATCTACTTGCTGTGTCACCAGACTGATGAATGTGTGATTCCACTCGTTGCGGATGTTCTCAATCTTATTGTCAAGATCTTGGTAGACGTTATTAATCTTAGTGCTAATTGCCGT
>NZ_FYBH01000119.1 GCF_900185595.1 Calothrix rhizosoleniae SC01 | reverse complement strand
AGGATGCAATGCCAGGTTATTTGGAGACTCACAACCGATGTTTCCAACTTAATTTGTCATGTTGAACCATTATGGTGGCTAGCTCATAACAACTGAGTTACAAATATGTAATTGAAAATACACTTACATTTATGTCCCGAAGTTGCAGAAAATTTGAGAATAAACATAATAATGGTTCAGGAAGAAAAAAAGTTAACTATGACGGTAAAATCATTCTCAACAAGCAAATACATAACAGGTTAATAAACTTATTATCAAATCTGAAAATTGTAGGGGGGCAGTATCGCTCAAAAACAAAAGCCTGTTATGATACGCGTGTTATTTGTGATGATGGTGTGGTGTGGTGTTTGAGGAATAATCAATGAGCAACTCTGTAGACTTTAGCGGTAGACCATTTCATTTTATTGGTATTGGTGGTATTGGCATGTCAGCATTGGCTTATGTGTTGACACATCGTCAATTACCAGTATCAGGTTCGGATCTTCGTCCCAACCACATTACAAAACGTTTAGAATCCATTGGAGCTTATATTTTTGAACGACAAGAAGGTAGTAATCTACGATTCTTTACCTCCGAAATAGACGCAAATGGAGTATGTTTAAATAAACAAGAAGGAATAACAAATTTAGAGCAGACAATCATGCCACAAGTTGTCTGTTCTACAGCTATTAACAGTAATAATTTGGAATACAAAGCAGCGACAGAATTAGGGTGCCCTATTTTCCATCGTTCTGATGTATTAGCAGCATTAATTTCTGATTATGACAGCATTGCTGTAGCTGGAACCCACGGCAAAACTACCACTAGTAGTTTGGTGGGATATATGTTATTGCAAGCAGGCTTAGATCCAACAATAATTGTTGGTGGTGAAGTAAATGCTTGGCAGGGTAATGCCAGAATTGGCAAGAGCCAATACTTAGTAGCTGAAGCTGATGAATCAGATGGCTCTCTGGTAAAACATAGCCCTAAAATAGGTATTATTACTAATATAGAATTGGATCACCCCGACCACTACAAAAATTTAGAAGAAGTGGTTGATATTTTTCAAACATTTGCTCAACAATGTGAAATAACAATAGGCTGCATTGATTGTGCTACGGTTCGTGATCGCCTAAAACCAACAATTAGCTACAGCCTGGACAAAAGTCTGGATGCAGATTACAGCGTAACTAATATTGATTACCATGCAGAAGGAACTACAGCATTAGTTTGGGAAAAAGGAAAAGCTCTAGGTGTATTGAGATTGAGCTTACTCGGTGATCATAACCTGAGCAATGCCCTGGCAGCAGTAGCAGTTGGTCGGACTTTAGGTGTGGAATTTGGAGACATAGCTAAAGGGCTAGGGGATTTTGTCGGAGCAAAGCGTCGCTTTGAGTTACGAGGTGAAGTTAATGGTATTACTTTCATTGATGACTATGCCCATCATCCCAGTGAAATTCGGGTAACTCTTGCCGCCGCGAAGCTACAAGCCCAACCAGAACAAAGAGTAATTGCTGTATTTCAGCCCCATCGCTACAGTCGCACACTTACTTTTTTAAATGAATTTGCCCAGTCCTTTGCCCATGCAGATGCAGTTATTCTCACTGATATTTACAGTGCGGGGGAAACTGATTTGGGATTGATTAGTGGCGAACAGCTGGCAGAGGAAATTAGCAAGCAACATCAACAAGTTAGTTACCAACCCAATTTAGCAAATGTGTGTGATTGCTTACTACAGAGGTTGCGCCCTGGAGATTTGGTACTGTTTTTAGGAGCGGGTAACTTAAATCAAGTGATTCCGGAAATTATTGCCGCAATCCGCCAACCAGCTACAGCTAGATCCTAAAAAATGATGCTTGTGTTAACTTGGGTTTCCCTCATGCGGTATAGTTTGTAGCTTTGTATCCAAGTTTAGTAACTCTAATTTGCGTATTATCCGTCTAGCAAGTTCCGCATAGCTTTACGGTATAACCGTATAACTACGGCAAACACTGTTAAAATTAAATTGATCCAAAATATGACAATCTCCCAGACAGCTGCAAGTGTCTGCTCAATTACTGATATAAGATCTAACTCTCGGGCAACGGACAAGTTAGAAAAAAAGAAAGAAATTTATTTACCAGGCACAGACTGCGCTATAAAAACTCAGGTATATCTCTCGGGATACACATCCTATCGAGTTGGTGGTCCTGCAGAATTTTATGTTGCCCCTCGTAATTTAGAATCCCTCAGAGCAAGTCTTGAATATGCAAATACATATCAATTACCAATTACATTACTAGGTGCTGGTTCTAACTTATTAGTCAGCGATCGCGGCATCCCAGGGTTAACTATTGTCACCCGTCGTCTACGCCATAGCAACTTTGATCCCAAAACAGGTCAATTAACCGTAGCTGCGGGGGAATCAATTCCTGGCTTGGCATGGGAAGCTGCAAAATTGGGTTGGCTAGGATTAGAATGGGCTGTGGGTATTCCCGGAACTGTTGGTGGAGCTGTGGTTATGAATGCAGGGGCACATCATAGCTCCATCGCAGACATTTTAGTGAGTGCCCAAGTTTTGTCCCCAGATGGCACTTTAGAAACCTTAACTCCTGGAGACTTAAACTATAGATACCGGACTTCTGATTTACAAGGAGGCAATCGTATAGTTACCCAAGCTACTTTGCAGTTGCAGCCAGGAACAGATCCAGAACAATTGTTAGCAATTACCAAGGAACATAAAAGCCATCGTCTAAGTACCCAGCCATATGATAAACCCAGTTGTGGTAGCGTATTCCGTAATCCTAGCCCCCACGGTGCAGGTTGGCTAATTGAACAAACAGGTCTCAAAGGGTTTCAAATTGGTAATGCCCAAGTAGCACAGCGCCACGCTAATTTTATTATTAACTGCGGTGGAGCAAATGCTGGTGATATATTTAGCCTTATCCGTCACATTCAGCACCAAGTTCAAGAACAGTGGTCAATTTGGTTAGAGCCAGAGGTCAAAATGATTGGAGAGTTCCCGGCAATAGGTTAAACTTGCCCAAACTGTTAACAGTCAGAATTGAACTTTTGCAGTTGCTAGTATAGATTGATTCAGGACATAATATAGTCCAATGTTTGGGAATGTCAATAATTTACCAGAGAATTAGGTGACAGCTAATAACTTTGTAAAAACAGACAATTGACCTACCCATCTATAATTGAATTTGATTAATTGAATTTGATTTGTGATTGAAAACACACGCGGATAGAAAATTATGGCAGAAAAAGAAAAAGGACAGGGATTTGGTTTCGGCATAGGTAAAATGAAGGAATTGGCTGCAGCCTTCCAAAAGGCACAGCAGGTTCAAGAAGGTGCTAAGAAACTCCAAGAAGAATTGGAGCAAATGGAAATTGAAGGTGAAGCTGGTGGTGGTCTCATTAAGGTGATTGTCACTGGAAACCAAGAACCAAAGCGGGTAGAAATTTCTCCTGATGCGATGAATGAAGGTGCAGAAGTACTTGCTGACCTGGTTACAGCAGCAATGAAAGATGCTTACACTAAATCTACTACTACCATGCGAGAACGGATGGAAGACTTAACTAGTGGTTTAGAATTGCCTGGATTGCCATAATGAGTTATTTGTCATTGGTCTTTACCAAAATCAAGATCAATGACAAATAATCGAGATAACTTATGCCTTACAAGCTATTATTTGTCTGCCTAGGGAATATCTGTCGATCGCCATCGGCAGAAAATATTATGACTCATCTGATTCAGCAGTCAGGGTTGAGCGATCGCATTGTTTGTGATTCTGCTGGTACTTCTAGCTACCACATTGGTAGTTCTCCCGACCGACGTATGAGCGCAGCAGCAATGCAAAAACTGGGTTTTAAACTCCAGGGTCAAGCTCGCCAGTTTCAAAGGTCGGATTTTCAAGAGTTCGATTTAATCCTGGCAATGGATCGGGAAAATTATCAAAATATTCTCTATCTTGATTCTACGGGAGAATACGAGCAAAAAGTCCAATTAATATGTGATTTTTGCTCTCAGTATACTCTACAGGAAGTTCCTGACCCTTATTACGGTGGTTCTGAGGGATTTAATCAAGTGATTGATTTACTGATGGATGCTTGTGGAGGGTTGTTAGAACATATTACTAGCCAAGAATCTGAATTGCGATCGTAATTCTTGCATGATTGCGATCAGCTGGAGGTTTGACGCTTTGCGTATCCTATCGCTTTGATGAGGGTACTCTCCCCGTAACACAGCAAAAATACATAGATTAATCTTAGGGTGGGCATTGTCCACCCTTTATTATTTTACTCATTATTCATTATCTAGCGATCGCTCATACTAAAAAATAGTACGATCCAATTAGATAATTGAGGGAAAAAGCTATTTGATAATTATCAGCGTGGGAGTGAATAGGTGTTAATACCAAGGAGTAAGCATTGTGACAGAGTTGAAGAACTCAAACCCAGAATTGATAGATGAAGATCCTTTAGAAGAAGAATATGAAAAAAATACTTTCCAGTACGATCCTGAAAAAATAAATATTGTTACCAGAGAGCTAACAATTGAGCAAATACTCAGACGAATTGATGCTAAATCTCTTGATTTAGCAGCTAATTCTCAAGCTCGTGGGGATATATGGAAAGATGAAGTGAAAAGCAGACTGATTGAATCAATACTCATTCGGATCCCACTACCAGTCTTCTACATAGATGCAACTAATGAAGATAAATGGTTAGTGGTCGATGGAGTACAAAGGCTATTTACTCTCAAGCAATTCGTCAATGATAAAACGCTAAAATTAATTGGATTAGAATATCTAACTGAGTTAGAAGGCAAAACCTATGATGAATTAGAACGTAGATATCAGCGTCGTATAGAAGAGAGTCAGGTTCTAGTGTATCTGATTGAAAAAGGTACTCCTCCTGAATTTAAATTCAATATTTTTAAACGCATTAACACGGGAGGAATGCCTCTTACCTCTCAAGAACTGCGTAATGCTCTAAATTCCGGTCAGGCAACCCAATTTTTAGCTAAACTTGCTAAATCTCCAGAATTTTGTCACGTTATCAATCTAAGTGATTCACGTAAAAAACGTATGGATGATCAGGAATTTATACTTGGATTTTTAGCATTTACGCTTACCTCTTACAAAGATTATAAAACAGAGGGTAGAGATGTGTTTTTAACGAAAGCTTTATCTAAAGCGAATAATATGTCTGAAGAAGAATTAAATAAAATTGAAGATGACTTTAAAAAAGCTATGGTCGCCGCACATGATATTTTTGGTAATAATGCTTTTCGTAAAATATCTACAAAAGGCTTAAGGTATTATCCGTTGAGTAAAACATTATTTGAAGTTTGGTCAGTAAATCTTAGCAAGCTAAGTAATGATGAAATTCAAAAATTAAAAGATCGCAAGCAACTATTAATTGATAAATATATTACTTGTATAGATAATGATAAAGAATTTATGGTATCTATATCCCAAGCTTACCATAAAGTTCAGTATAGATTTTTTACTATAGAAAAAATTATCAAGGAAGTACTTGCATGATTCGTTCACTACGCTTGATAAACTTCAAACCTTTTGAGAATCAATTACTAGAGTTTAGACCACTCACATTACTTTCTGGTCTCAATAGTAGTGGAAAATCTTCAGCCCTGCAATCACTACTTCTGTTACGTCAATCTTATCAACAAGGCTTGTTACCAAGGACAGGTTTGGGACTCAATGGTGATTTAGTGAGTATTGGTACAGCCCAAGATGCTCTTTGTGAAAGGGCAAAAGATGACTATATTAAGTTTGAGGTTATTTGGGAAAATAATAGCAAAGGTATATGGAATTTCAATTATGAATTAGCTAATAAAGAAGCAGATGTTTTAAATATTGTTTCACAAACAGTAGATTCTGAAGTCTATAAATCAAGCCTTTTCAACCAACAATTCCATTATCTTCAAGCAGAACGCATTGGTCCACGACCATTTAATGAAATGTCGGATTATCAAGTCCGACGACGAGGGCAAATTGGTAGCAGAGGAGAGTATACAGCACATTTTCTCTCCGTAAATGAGCGTAAACCAATTCCCATATATAACCTCAACGATCCACTTGCAAAATCAATGGATTTGATAGACCAAGTTGAGGGGTGGATGAGAGAAATTAGCCCTGGTACACGTATTAAGATTAATTCAAATACAGACATGGGATTGATTAGTTTGCAATACTTTTATGGAGATAGCAACCCATGCCGTGCAACAAATGTTGGCTTTGGAATCACTTATACCCTACCGATTATTGTGGCAGTACTCGCCTCTGAACCTGGTACACTAATTATGATTGAAAACCCAGAAGCTCACCTTCATCCCAAAGGACAAGCCAAAATGGGAGAATTGTTAGCTCTTGCAGCAAGCTGTGGTATTCAAGTAATAATAGAAACCCATAGCGACCATGTTTTAAATGGCATTCGTATTGCTGTTCATGGGGGAAAAATAGATCCAAATGATGTCCAGTTACACTATTTTCAGCGTCGAGAAAAAGAAGGACAAGCTTATACAAAAGCAATTTCACCACACATTGATAGAAATGGCAGAATTGATAGATGGCCTGATGGTTTCTTCGATGAATGGGAAAAAAGCTTAGATATTTTGCTTGAACCAGCGGGAGAATAAAGAGTGGATTTGGATCTAATTTTAAATGAGTTATCTCTGCGTAATCTTGCCTCTAATGAACAAATAGCATGTCAATGGATGTCTAATTTAATCCAGACTATAAGGGCTGTGAAATTTCAAGGAGTAAAAGTCAATCTTCGTACTAAAGACAATTTTTATACAACTATTCTGGGAGAAAACTATCCTCTTAGTCGCTGGTTAAACGATAATCATGTAAATAAAGAAGAAAGATTATTTATTAAAACTCTTGCGACAAAAGCACCTTTCTCAAACGATATTACTAATTTAGAAATAAAAGATATTGAAAATAGTACTGGTTTATGGGAATTCAGCTATCAAGGGGAGCAAGTAATTGGACTTGGTGTTGCTTATTTACTTGAAACAATAGCAGTTAGCTTTCTCTCAGAAGACTGTTGGGATTGTCACTGTATAAATATTGATTGTCAGAAAATTGATGAAGATGGAAAAATTATTGATAAGGTCATAGAAATTATACATGCTAGTCATAAAGATCATGTTCAAAATCATGCTACATGGATACAAAACCGTATTCGTACTGGTATTGTAGATGGTGAGGATATTTGGGATAGAAGAGAAGAATTATTTCCCAATCTAGATTTTTGTGATGTTGTCGGGAAACAACTAAGAAATATCCGTGCTGGACAATCAGAATTACAACCTGTGGTTAAAGCTTTATCCGAGCTTCAGAAATGTTGTGAAAATTGGAAAAATGGCTATTTCAATCTCCAGGGATATCCTCTTGAAGAGTCAGGAGAGAGTAAGCCAACTCTTGATAAATATAGCAAAGAAAGAACTTTTATTTGTCCTGATGGTCAAGAGCGTTTGTTTGAACGCCACGTCAAATTACGAGTTTGCAACTGGCGTATTTATTTCTTTCCTCTAAAGCCAGAAGCTGAAATAAAAGTAATTATTGGTTATATTGGTTGTCATCTTCCTACAGTAAATTATCCAACATAATTATTCACATAGAGCCGTGGGCTAACACTATAAATCCTTTTTTATCGATATGGAAATAGAAAAGTAATGAGCGATAGTGCTTACACCATCGCTCGTTCCTAACTCTCTATTTACTACCGACAACCTCTTTGGCTACAGGAGGGAGTGGACTATTCTGAAAATCAGAGTATTGAGAATCAATCTGATGAGCCTTTTTCACAATTCGATTAAAGAAGAAATTGACTAACTTCAATTCCCTAAAAATCTTTTGTGGATCTTGAAGATGGGTTTTTGGTAGTTGCTCTCCCATTTCCTTGAAAACTAAACCCATAGGAATCTTAATTTGATCCTGAAGTTTGAGAAAACGGGTAAAGATTGGTGCAGAAGCAGAAAGTAGGGAACCGACACCCCCTCTAGCTTGTGTCCAACCAATGTAATAAATTCCTTTATAATCTTCCAGAAATGAGCCTCCATAGCACTTCACTGTTGCTCCTTCCACCCGTTGGAGTTCTGGTGCTAAGAATGGATAAGCCAAATGGAAGCCAGTTGCACAAACAATTAAATCAAAAGATTCTCGACTACCATCCACAAATTCGACTTCCTCACCATCCAAACAACGCACCCCTGGCTTACAGGTAATGCGACCGTGTTTAATATAGTAAGGAACTTCATTGTTTAAGGTAGGGTGCTTGTCAAAAATTCGATAGTTGGGTTTTGGTAGACCATAATTCTCATAACTACCAAAGGTCAGCAGAATAATTAAATAAGCTGTAAACCTCTGTAACCATTCTGGTACCCACCATTGAATTAAATCCGAAACAGGAATACCCACAAAGGTTTTAGGAATAAACCACACAGATTCACGCATACTCAACACAGATTTAGCTCCCACACGAGCCGCCTCTGCTGCAACATCACAGGCTGAATTCCCCCCACCAATCACCAGAACTCTTTTACCACGTAGTTGTTCAGAGTTTTTATAATCTTTGGAGTGAATAATTTCTCCGTTAAATTCTCCTGAGAACTGGGGAAAACGTTTACACCAGTGATGACCATTACAAATGATAATCCCTTTATAAATTCGCTGTTCGTCGTTATCAAAGGTAACTTCCCAGAGATTGTCTGCAATAGGTCGCACGTAGCTAACCTTACGGTTCAGCTCAATATTTTTACGTAAATCAAAATGATCAGCAAAGGAATTCAAATAATCCCGCATATTTTGAGCGCTGGGAAAGTCCGGATAATCATCCGGCATGGGAAAATGGGTAAACTGGGTAATTTTGCGTGATGAAATGATATGTGCAGTTTCATACACCCCATGATACCAATTTCCACCAATATCATCGCTGGCATCAACTTGATCATAGGGAATATCTGCGGTCTTCATAGACTCAGCCATACCCAGTCCGACAAAACCAGACCCAATAATTAAATGCTTATTAGTCGTTTCTAACATATTCTCAATTTTACTGGAGTTGACCATTCTGTAAGCTTTTAGCAAATAAACCACTGATCCAACTAACTAAACCAGGGGATACTCGCGTGAGGATATGAAAAGTTTTCGCTACCACATCAGGGAATACATGCAATTTATTGGCAACAATACCTCTAATTGCTGCCCGCATGATGTTTTCAGGTTCTGCAATCATATATTCTGGAACACCTTGGTTCTTCAGAGTTCCATACTGTTCTGATTGCAGAATCGGGGTGCGGGTAAAGAAAGGATAAACAGCAGTAACTTTAATATTGTATTCTTTGAACTCATTAAATAGCCCTTCACTGAACCCCCGCAAGCCAAACTTACTGGTTGCATAATGAGCCATTCCCGCAAACACTGACCAACCTGCAATGCCAGAAATATTGACAATATGACCTTTTTTACGGGCAATCATGTCAGTAATAAACAAAGTACTTAATCGCATTGGTGCTAGTAAGTTGACTTGCATTACCAGTTCCCATTTTTGGCTAGGAACTTCATCCATACGACCAAATAGACCCACACCAGCATTGTTAATCAAAATATCAATGGGAATGTTGAGTGCTTTTACCTGATGATAAAGGGTTTCGCACCCCTCGCGGTTAGAGAGGTCGCCAGGTAAAATTGCTATAACTTCACCACTAGAAACTTGATCCTGAATTGCTTCAACTCTTTGACGTAAAACATTTTCATCCAAATCTGTTAAAATGAGTCGGCTACCAGCTTCTAACAACTGTCGGGTTAGTTCCTGTCCAAACCCACCTGCTGCACCGGTAATCAAAACAACAGCCTCGTATAACTGAGTCATAAAACCTCCTGGGAGTCGGAGTTGAAAAATTCTGGCACGGGGTAACAGACCCCCGACTTACCATAGGTTAGAAGCCAGGGATCTAAATACCCACAATTAATCAGAATTAATATCTAGATTCAAATCTTAGATGAACTGAAGATATACGACTGTAGCAATGACCACGGCATTTTCAGATTAGATATAAGGGATGGAGATTTTCTCAGTCCCCATAACTGATGGGAGTAATATCGAATAAATTCTTAATTTTACCGAAGTTGACCATTTTGTAATTTTTTGTCAAATATATTACTTATCCATCCTAGGAAATCGGGGAAATATCGTTTGAGAAGATGAATCGTTTTTGATACACTGTCGGGGAATACATGCAGTTGGTTGTGAACAATACCTCGAATTGCTGCCTGCATGACCTTGGCTGGGTCTGTAGCCATATATTCGGGAATACCAGGATTCATCTTCGCTAGAGTTCCATACCGTTGTGACTGGAGAATTGGGGTGCGGCTAAAGAAGGGATAAACAGTTGTCACCTGGACATTGTGTTCTTTGAGTTCATTAAACAATCCTTCACTGAATCCCCGTAAACCAAACTTACTGGTTGCATAATGAGCCATTCCCGCAGTTGCTGACCAACCTGCTAAGGATGAAATATTGACAATGTGACCTTTTTGACGGGCAATCATATCAGCAACAAATAAGGAACTTAATCGCATTGGTGCTAGTAAGTTGACTTGCATTAAAAGTTCCCATTTTTCTTGAGGAACCTCGTCCATGCGACCAAACATGCCAATACCAGCATTATTAATCAAAATATCAATGGGGATATTCAATGCTTTTACTTGATGATAAAGGGTTTGGCATCCTTCACGGGTCGAAAGATTGGCAGCCAGAGTTGCGAGAACTTCACCAGTTACAACTTGCTTATGAATTACCTCTGCTTGTTGAGATAAAATGTTTTCATCCAAATCCGTTAAAATAAGTTTGCTACCAGCTTCTAATAACTGTCGAGTTAGTTGTTGTCCAAATCCACCAGATGCACCGGTAATCAGAATAACAGCCTCGTGTAGTTGGGTCATAAAAAACCTCGTAGGAGTCTAGTAACTGCAAAATATAGTTATTTGTAATTGAGTCAAGTACACTTGCAAAATAGGAATATGCCATTGTGTTTGTCCGATCTTTGTGCCTGAGTACCAAAAACGGATGTCTTGAATTTATAACGGTTCAAACTAGGGCAAATTACAACTACATCTGTGTAAAACTTTGCCATAGGGATACTCTCCGTAACAAAATTGCACGTAAGTCTGTAGTTGTTGAATTTATTTAAAGTATTCTTCTCAACTTCAAATCACTATATTCAAATCTTAGGGGAACTAAGGGTGCTCAACTGTAGCAATGACCACGGCATTTTCAGATTAGGTATAAGCCATGAATATTTTCTCAATGCTGGTAATCCCAAGGGTAGTAGAAAACGCAGAGAACGCAAGGATGCTGGTAAATTTCCATCTTGATCTACAAGTCCGTATTGCTGTGCTATTTCAGCCACAATTTGAACCTTTCCTGTACGGCGGATAATATTTGGTTCTTCAGCAAGTTTGGCAATTACTCTACCTGTAAGTAAAGGGGTTTCCCAGTTATAGCGATCGCTAATTACTGAAGTGTTTTTAGCAGTATCATTTGTTGCTTCCATTTCACGTGCCATCTGGGAAATATACTCTGTTCCCACAATACCTGGCCATACAGAAATAGAAGTAACATTATATGGTTTAAGTTCAACAGCCATATCAGCCGCCAAGCGATCGCACCCTGCTTTCCCTGCACCGTAAGCTGCACCAAAAAAATAGGACATACCACCCCAGGAGGAAATAGTACAAATTAATCCCTGTCGCTTTTTAGTCATGATTCGGGCAGCAAAAATACTGGCAACATAGTGACTGCGAAGACCAACGTGATTGCAAGCATCCCAATGACTGGGTTCAAGCTTCCAGAAGAGCTTACCATTGGCATCTTTTAATGCTTTCACGCCCCCATATACATTATTTACCAGTAGGTCTAATTTACCATCTTGTTCATCCTGGATGCGCTCAAATAATGATCGCACCTGCTGATCATCACTATGGTCTACTTGCACGGGAATGCATATACCACCGGCTGACTCCACTGCTGCTTGGGTTTCCTGCAGACATCCAGAAATTTCTTCACCAGCATTAGACTGATCCAGGCTACGACCTGTAATGTATACAGTTGCTCCTGCTTCACCTAAACCGATGGCAATTCCTTTACCTAGCCCTCTGGTAGCACCGGTAACTAATGTTATTTTACCCTGAAGATGTTTCATTGCCTGATGCCTTCACCATACTTGCGACCTATATTTTACAATTGAAAGTCTCACATCAATTTGAAAAATGATAAAACTACCTGATGAAGCCCAAAGAGTGATCTTTGGAATCCCCCGCTACACCCGCAAGGGATAGCGGTGGGAGGATGTCAATAGGGGATTATTCAATACTTATACTAGAGGGCGATCGCCACCGACGGGAACGGAAACTATTAATGCCTCCCTTTCACGGTGATAGAATGCGTGCTTATGGACAAACTATTTGTGAGCTGACAGAGGGAATATTTAGCCAATTAGAACTTGGTACAACTTTCTCTGCACGTAATATTGTCCAGGATATTTCCATTGTCAGCGCGTGATGAGAATGGAGAGGAAATGGGCAATCAAGAATTGCATGATGAGTTAGTTACTTTACTGTTCGCTGGGCATGAAACCACTGCAACAGCTGTCTCTTGGGCTTTGTACTGGGTTCACAAACAACCAGAAATACGAGAAAAATTACTTAGTGAGTTGGATAGGCTTGGTGAATTACCAGAACCCACGAATATTTTTAAACTGCCATATCTCACTGCTGTTTGTAATGAAACTTTGCGAATTTACCCAGTAGCTTACATAACTACTCCACGGGAGGTAAAACAACCAGTGGAACTAATGGGTTATCAATTAGAACCTGGTACGAGGGTGTATGGTTGTATTTATTTGACCCATCAGCGTGAAGATTTATATCCAAACCCCAAAGAGTTTAAACCAGAAAGATTTTTAGAGAGACAATATACACCCTATGAATTTTTCCCCTTTGGTGGTGGCGCAAGGCGTTGTATTGGTGAGGCTTTGGCAATGTTTGAGATGAAGTTGGTATTAGCAACTATTCTGGCAAATTATCAACTAGAACTGGCTGAGAATCAACTAATAAAACCACAAAGACGAGGTGTTACCATAGGTCCTGCTGGTGGGGTAAAAATGGTATTGAAGGGGAGACAGCAGAATTAGAGAGTATCCCACTGTGTTTAATGCGGTGGGCTTTGCATTAAATTCTGTAAAACTGCTCGCAAGGTCGTTTATAAAATAGAACCACCGAGTATTCCTTCTAGATTGGCATTGAGTTGTTGGGCGATTTGGGTGTTTAGAAGTTCAGCCTAACAGGTAAAAAAGAACCATCTATATTTTTTCAAGTTTCCGATTTCTTTGGTGCTCAAGCACAACTCCAGATATATGAAAATACATATCATAAAAATAAAAATAGATTAATGAGTAAGGTCTTGTTTTTTGATCGCATCTTCCGGAGAATCCTGAAAAACTTCAGTTGGCTTCTGGGAGGACAAATCTTGATTGCGATCGCCAACTTCGGATACCTAAGTTTAACAGCCCATAACTTGGGTAGTTAAATTTTTACCTCGCAATTCATGAGGCAGCGCGGTCTTGGGATTAGTGGCTGGAACTGTTTGAGTCGTCAACTGACCAACAACCGCCTGCTTATCCTCAGACAATTCGCTCAGGAGAGCATAATTTAATTTTGCACATAAGTCCATTTTTCGTAAAATATGTTTATAATAAGAGTAATAAAACTTAATAACAAGCCCTAATCGAATTACTAAGGAATAAACTCATGGAAAACCAAAGCGCTAAATTCGGCTTTAGCCAATTTGCAGAAACCTGGAATGGACGTTTAGCTATGCTAGGCTTCCTAATCGGTATCACAACAGAGCTACTGACTGGTCAAGGCATTCTGTCTCAGTTAGGTCTGATGTAGTTAAAAAGCAGCCAGTACTGCAAGACTGAGGTTAATAAATAAAGTAGCAGCAGGGTTGAATACGGAGAGTTTCGTAGCAACCTGCTGCAATAAAATCGTCTCTTTCTTTTAAAATATAGATTGTCAGTGTTTAGTTCATGTTTCCTAATCTTCTCGAAGCAACAAAAGAATACTGGCGCAAGCTCGATGAGTTAGAAGTTGCTTATCAGCAAGGTAAAATTTCCCTAGAGGAAGTAGACACTAGAGTGGCTGAGTTGATAGCAGAACTTGCTGTTGAACGTCGCGCCGCTTTTACCTATTTTCGTTACAGCTGCCAGCATTGGCTGACTACACAAAAAGAGACTCTCATAGGTTTGGCTATTTTGGCTCTCGTTACTTATGTTTGGGTGTTGACCAGTCTAAATTCTTAAACTCCCAGTTAAGCTTAATGAGTTGATTTATTTTAATAAATAATTTATGTTCAATGAATCAACATCAGCTTTAAATTATACTCAAACGAATTCCCAAATAGGTTTGACCATAGCTCACTTAATTATATTCTTTTGGTTTACGAGTTTAATTGGATTTTTAAACCTCAATCTGTCTCAAACCCCCCTATTTATATTAATATTAGGGGTTTTTTGAGGTCTTTTTTGCATACAAACCTTTTCATTACCACTCACGAAACAATACACGGAATCATATCCGAACATCAGCAAGTTAACGATTTTATCGGCCATATCACTTCACTGTTATACGCATTTCTGCCCTATAAAATCCTTGCTGAAAACCATAGGTTACATGACCGCTATCCTCTTCTAAATCCCTCTAAATGGATTGTTCCCTCGGTTTCACATCTGGGGGGCTTGTATTGAGGCGTGGTTTGTTGCTAAGTATCAAAGGAAACCCAGGAGTTGGTTAGTATTTTTTATCTTATTTTTAATCACGTTTGTGCAAATCTGTCTTGAGAAATTGATTTTGGGCGATCGCAAATATCGATATTTGGATGTAGCTTTTGAGGATGGTTCTAATTTATCTGTTTGGCATGTATATCATATTGTCAAGAGTTGTTGACAAAACGCAGAAGTATTTTCCTGGCAAGAGGGAGATGTATTAATTTTAGATAATTATCACATGGGGCATGGTAGGCTTCCTTTTACCGGAGAAAGAAAAGTTTACATATAATAGGACTTTAGAGATAAGAAAAAACCCGCCTGTACAATAAGCGCAAGGGGTGAGAGTTTGGTTATCCATTTGCGGAAGACAGAATTCCCATGCCTTTCCTAAATTACTTATTTCATAGAGCTTGAAGTGAGTACTTCCGCTTTCTTGACATTTAGACAAGTCCCTCTAAAGTTGCACCGACAACTCTATAATCAGAATCTTGTCGCAACTTCATAAGAGCAGCTTGTGCTTCTGGGTCGTCAAAATGTCTCAAGACTATTGCTACTTGGGCACGAATTGCACCTTCAGAGGAGTTAGCAGCTTCAATAAGAACCTCTAAAGCTGAAGATGCTTGGGGTGTTTTTGCTAATTGTCCTAAATTAGCGATCGCTGATTAACGAATCACAAATTCTTGGTCATACATCCTTCCCTTGAGTAGGGGAACAACCAAATCAGGTTCATAGTGCCTTAATTCGGTAATCGCTTTTATCCGATTCTGAGGATCGGAACTATTGAGGTTATTTTCAATCTGATGTAGTTCCATAGGAATGTATCAAAATTTGGGCAATTTAAATTAACAGCACTCGAATTTCAGATTTTAAACAGACAAAGGGATGTCGCTCATACCCCAATAATCTTTGATTAATTCTTCGTACATATTGTCCTTGAGCATCATTTGTCGATAAAGCTCAATTGATAAATCCTGAGCCTGTTCTAGGGAGAGAGTCTGCACTTGGTCAGCAAAGAGTCTTAAATTAAAATCTTGTTCTAGCGATGGTTTCTCGGAATGTTCCATAGCTGACTTCCCATTTTTTGTATAAGAATATCTTGATGTATTTATAAGTTAGGTTAATTTATTTGAAGATAAATTACTATGACTTGACACGTAAATTTAGGTAGTAAAAACCGTATAGCATTGTCAGATTAACTCTTTTGGTTCTTTGACTTGAAGCGACCTGCGGTAAAATCTCTTTTCCAAAGATGTTTCGTGTGACGTGCAGTCACTCTTTTACGCCACATCTTAAAACTTGAGACAGTCATAGAACGTCGCATTAATATAATTACGTGTTTCTCTTGCAGACCAAACTGAGCCTCAATTGCCTCAAATGGTGTTCTATCCTCCCAAGCCATTTCAACAATGCGATCAATAGTTTGGTTGTCTAATTTGGATATCTTCATAGGAATACGCGGGATGGGGGAAACTCAGTGGCTTCACCCCTGAGAGTATCAATGAGTTTGTTTAGTTGATTGATCCAGTGATGAGAAAAAAGGTGTCAACAAATCTTCACCCAATTCAAAGCCATCTTCAGGAGTGACTTTGCCAATGAGTTGAGATTCTTGGTTAATACATCCAGGTTTTTGAACATAATTACAGACCCTGGCGTAGAGCCGAGCGCGGGTTCCGGGACTTCCAGTGGAAAAGTTAACTTGTCCGTCTTCTGTAATAGAAACATTACAGACTGGACAGATTTGCATATTTTTGGGGTTATTGCTATCCATGATTACCTTAGGATTGTTTTTGATTGCGATGTGTTATGTAACTCAATGTAACTTAACGTAAACTTTAATTGCAATACATTGACAGGTGGAGTAATTTTTATCAATCTTGGTGACTTCTCTGGTTAATTTTTCAAGGGACAAAGTGGGACAGCCCTCAAACAAGGAGTTGGGGATGAACTAGCTGATAACCTGCTGCTTTGAGCTTTTGATTACTGACCCGCACGCTCTTGCGCGAATGGCTGGGTTTGGAAGAATCCCAATATACAGGTGGTAGACCGTAATGAGAACAGACAAGCTCTATCTGTTCTCTAACCATAAGTTCACTGTCATCTACTAGGTTGTAAATTCCTTCCAGTTCGTTTAACCGAGCAAACTCAATCGCTCCAACAATGTCATCGCGATGAATCCAATTGATAAAGCGATCGCCCCTTCCCGATAGGGTCATACCAGCTAAACCGCTAAACATTCTGAGTAACTCTCGACCAGGACCATAAATTCCTCCCAGACGAAGAATGCAGACTCTTTGGTTGGAGTTGGCTGCTTGCAACAATATTTTTTCGGTTTCACAAAGTACTTGACCTCTCAGCTCTAAGGGAGAAACTAGGTCAGTCTCATCGACCCATTCCCCCTGGCGATCGCCATAAACGGAGTAACTACTCACATAGATGATTCGCTTTACCCTGGGAGCTTGTTTCAAGGCATGAACCAGATTCTTGGCTGTGGAGAGGTAAGTAGTGGAGTAGGCATCCTCATCAACAATACTGTCACCAGTGGGAGCAACACTTACCACCACAGTGTCCTGATCTTGAAGAAGAGATTCCATTGCTCTGGCATCATCCCCTTTCATTACCACCACCTTGGAGACAAACTCAGAAAGTGATGCAAAACGCTCTGGGCTGGTAGTCGTACCCGTTACAAAGTGTCCCTGTTCTTGCCAGTGATATGCTAAAGCAGTTCCTACATAACCACAACCAAGAATTGCTACATTCTCATAAACAGGACGGCGTTGAGCCTGTTGTCGCAATAGTTCCTGTAGGTCAGTCATATCTAACTCAGAGATATTTTCGTCAAAAGGGCTATTTCTGTCAAAGGAGTTGTACATTGTGGTATATAAAAGTTGGTTCACATTTGGAATATTTGTAATCTTGCCAGCCATCTCTTCTCAACCCACTGACTTCTAAGCAAGGGAGCAGGGGGAAGGGAAAATTATACTTAGATAATTGATGGGGAAAGTTTTTTTAATCGGCACTGGTAGAGAAGATAATGTTGGTTGGTAGCTAGCTGCACTTCCCTCTGGTATGGCACCAGTAGACCTGAGTCCACCTGGGTTTCCCTGAACCTTTCAGACTTGATGCAGAATAACCAGTAAAGCCCAGGTATAAACCAGTAAAGCGATCTAAGAACCCAGCATAGTCCTTCTATGTATATGAATTTTTGTAAAGTTTATGATTAAAACTTTATCTCTCCCAACCCTGAGTGGGGGAGGTGTAATAACCGTATGAGTATTAATACTTTCCTTTAAGCGTTAGGCAATTGATGTATTTATTCGGGCTGGGTACGGTTTTTTTCATTTATTAATTTTCTGAGAAACAGTTATAGTATTATTGAAAATAATTAATATTTGTAAAGTTTTTGTTGCAGTGTTTAGACCAACTCACCTACTAGTCTCCCCTTCTCGTTCAACCCCTATCCAATTAGTTCAAAGTCCCAAGGGTTGTTTCTTACTCACTGAGTCTGAATGGCTACAGCATCGCAAACCGGCGTTTGAGATGTATCCCCAACTTGGATTTTTCTGTCAGGGCATCCCAGTACTGGGGTACAGTTTGCAACCCCTTAACGCTCAGGTAAGCCTGACTACATCTAGCTCTCTCGTTACCAGTACCTAGATGGGCTCAATCATTTATTGGTGATCTCACTGGCGATCGCTTGGGCTGAGTTGTCAGTTCGCGAAAAACGAGAACCACAAAAGTGAAGCAGCTCTTAACTCTTAATGGTTGATTTATGAGACAGCATTATGAAACCTGCTAAAATTACTACCGATCTAGTTCGCACTTATCTGAAGGAAATTGGTCGTTTTCCGCTCCTAACCCATGAGCAAGAAATCCTCTATGGCAAACAAGTACAACGCTTGATAGCCCTAGAGTCAGTGAGAAATTCTCTTGAGGAGCATTTGGGTTACCATCCCAGTTTGGTGGAATGGGCAGAAAAAGCAAATTTAACCATAGGGGATTTGCAGCTAGCAATTGAACAAGGGGAAAGTGCCAAGGGCAAAATGGTAGAAGCCAATCTGCGCTTGGTGGTGTCAGTTGCCAAAAAGTACCTCAAACGCAATGTAGAAATTCTGGATTTAATTCAGGAAGGAACAATTGGCTTGCAGCGAGGTGTAGAGAGGTTTGACCCAACTCAAGGCTATCGATTCTCCACTTATGTTTATTGGTGGATCCGACAAGCGATGACACGAGCGGTTGCAGAACAAGGTCGTACTGTCCGCCTACCAATTCATGTTACTGAAAAACTCAACAAAATCAAGAAAGCACAACGTCATCTAACTCAAAAATTAGGTAGGACTGCAACAATTACAGAATTATCTGCTGAAGTTGGTTTAAAGCCTGAAAAAATTCGCGAGTATTTAGAGCGTTCCCGACGAATTCTGCGTTTGGATGTGGGATTAGGAGATGATGATAACACTGGATTGAGTGCTTTGTTGAAAGATACCAGAATCTCCCCTGAAGACTACGTAACTCAGTCTTCTTTAAGAACCGATCTAGAGCAATTGATGACTAATTTGACACCTCAACAGCGAGAGGTTATATCTTTACGTTTTGGGTTCAAAGATGGTAAGGCTTTAACCTTAACCAAAATTGGTGAATGGTTAAATATCAGCCGAGAGTCAGTGCGCCAGCTTGAGAAGCAAGCCTTGAAACAATTGCGCCAACGCAAGGTCAATCTTCAGGAATATTTGGCAAGTTAAACCAGTAACAAACGAAGCTACAACTATTATTTATGGGATGAATTAGCATTGGAAACTATTGAAAATCGGGTGCAATCATCCCATGATTCAGCAACGCCAAGTTTGACTAATGATGCATGGATAAATTTGGCAGTAGTACATCAAATTTGCAGGAGAGGACTGAAACGCGGTTTTTATGTTCATTATTACTCCTTAATTACTTCCTTGCTCATCTAACCAAGCAACTAAATCATCTACAGTTGAAATTCTAAATAAAGCTTTTCCTAAAGCTTCCAACTTCTCAAAAGATAAGACTTGAACTCGTGCAATGATTGATGAATCAAGCTCTTCAAAACGTTCTGATAGCAAAGAATTACATAAATAAAGTGCTTCTTGCTTTTTACCCTGTTCTAAAATATCTTGATAAATTAAGGTCAAGGCTATTTCAAATGGCTTCAATTTTAACTGAACCACCTATCTTTCTTCGTTTACAACAGCAACATCCAGCTTAATTTCATCGGATTCCATTGCTTTCTTTAACTCGTTAACCAAGTCGACACTGAGGGGGTAATTGATGAGATCACCGCCAAGTTCATCTAAAATTTCCTTGAATTTGATTTTATTGTTCTCATCTTTAGTAAGGAGTGCGACATCGCCTCGCTTGAGTTTATCTTGCTTCACCCGCTTAAAAGCATTTTTGGCTCCGTCCAGGGTATCAAAGTCCGCGATCATTAATTGCATAGATACAGTCATGATTTGCTCCTCTTGTGAAGTCGAGACGATGTTTTGAGTTGTGGAAAATTCCTGTGGTAACGCTATGAGTAACTACGCGTTGTCTGGTCGAGCCTGGCTCATAGTAACATAACCAAGCCCCTCATAATAGATAGGCTCTAAAACCCGTCACTGGGAAAGTTGATAAAGTCACTGCGAATCCAACCGATTGCTCCCGACTGTAAAAACCGGACTCGACACCAGTTAAGATCACTACCTGGTCTATCATTATCTTGACGACATTCCAAATTTTGCACGCGATCGCCAGGTACTCCATAACCATTAGTAGATGAGTTGATAGTTGGTCTTGTACGCAGGTTAATTTGCGTATTGGGATTATTTGCCTTTAATATGGCAATGCGAGTGCTTGCGTTAGCACCATGGTTATTGGACTGATTCATGGAAAATACATAGTTGTAATATTCTGTCCCAGTTTTTTTATTAATTACAACAACGTGATGTGTCTGAGTATCATACATCACCCGAACTTGCCAATCCTCAGCGATATACATGCTACCCTGGGTTCTCCGAAGTGTCCCCCGAAAATTAAATTCTCCTTCTTGAATCTGAACAGCAATTTCATTTTCATTTTGCCGTGTCATGTAGGTGGTGGGAATTATATGATTTTGGGCAGCAATTAGCCTCGGTTGAGCATTAATAATGTCTGCTTTAGCTGGCAGGACAGTAGGAATTAATGGTAAAGAACAAGTAGCAGCAATTAATGATGCTTGAAATTTCATATTTTTTCCCTAATTACTG
>NZ_FYBH01000011.1 GCF_900185595.1 Calothrix rhizosoleniae SC01 | reverse complement strand
TTAAAATAAGGTTATGAAAAAATGAAAGTTAATAAAATTGCTCATATATAAAAATGGCAGCAATATCTTTCAACTTTCATATTTTGTCCCACAATATAATTGAGAAAATAAAAATCTGAAGACTGTCGCTCTTAGCTCAATGAATACCCAAACACACTCCTCAGATATTTACTCAATTTTGAGCCGAACTCAACGCTTACGAGTTAGGAATGGCGAGATTAAACCTGTTTTAGATGGTTGCTCCCATAGTTCACAGTTACTCATACTTATTTGGTCCCAGTTGGGAGACTTTGATAATTTAGAATACGCTTGGTGGCTGCAAAAAGAAAAGGAAAAGCTTTCTGCTAGAGGAATCACAGTTCGTGCAATTGGCATTGGAAACCGCAATTCTGGGATTAAATTTTGTGAATATACGGGATTCCCTCAAGAATGGCTGTTCATGGATCCTAAGGCTGAGATTCACGCTACTTTAGGGCTTTATCGTGGCTTGTCGATCCAATTCCCCATGCTATCAACTGCACAAAAATCTTGGCTGAATTTAATCCTCATGTGTGCTGGGATTGGTAGTCCCGGAACTTTAAAGGAAGTTTTTCGGGGTTACAAAGGTGACAAGCAAGCTCCTCAATTAATTGCTGATGAGGAAGTTGTCAAGGATACACCTTTACCACCAATCAAAGGTTCATTCTTTGCAACTGCGGGAGGAAAAGGATTTCAACGTCCTTTTGAGCTAGCAACCCTACGCCTGAGAAACATGACCGAAGTTTTGAGCAACTGGAATACTTATGTCCCAGATTCATCTTATTTGACACAACGGGGAGGAACTTTCCTCTTTGATGTTCAGGGAGAATTAATTTATCAACATCGCGATCGCGGTATTCTTGGTTTTGCTGAAAATATGAGCAACCCCTTATCTTTTTTGGATCAATAAAAAGCTTTTCTATTGTTCAACCCCCGTTGGTGTAGGGTGTGGGGTTTAGGGAAACAGACAGCCCCAAAAGCCCATGGGATAAAAGCTCCGTCCTTTTCAAGACGATTGTTTTTGTCGGAGTTCAAGCTTCTGACCAAAAAAGAAAAGGATACAAGCCCCCAAATTTATTTGTGACAGCTCCCCTATTCCCTACTCCCTACTCCCTACCCCCTATCATTGGCATGTCTCTAACGCCGCAGCTAACTCCTTAGCTGTTTGATAGCGATCGCGTGGTAGAGGCTCTGTAACCTTCTCAATGATTTTTCTGAGTTTTGGTGTAATCGTGGGCACATTTTCCACATTAAAGCGAAAACTCCTGCCTCGCAGGCGATAAAATTTGAAAGGATTTTCCCCCGTGAGTAAAAATATCAGGGTAGGGCCAATGGCATATAAATCTGATTGTGTCAGAGGTTGACCCCTTTCCTGCTCAGGAGCACAGTATCCTTCTGCACCAATGCGAGTGCCAGGAGTAGTACCAATTTCTTTCACAGCTCCAAAATCCAAGACTACGATATGATTATTAGAACTGCGTACCATTAAATTAGCAGGTTTAATATCCCGGTGAATTAAAGGTGGCTCTTGACTATGGAGATAACCTAAGATATCGCAGGTTTCAATCATCCAAACGATCGCTTGATAAGGCAGAATTGGTCCAGTGAGCAGGATCATTTTTTCTAAATCTTGGCCATGAACCAGCTCCATTGCCAAGTATTTTTTACCCCCTTCCACAAAAAAATCATAATATTCAGGAATGCCGGGATGATGAAGAGACTTGAGGGTATGAGCTTCCCGCTCAAATAACTCCCTTGCCTTTGCCACCTTTGCCATGTCAGCATTCATTTGTTTCAAAACTAATAATTGGGGCTTCCCTGCAACCATTCTTACCCCATTCCAGGCCAAATAGGTAGTACCCATTCCCCCCTTGCCTAACGTTCGCAATACTTGGTAATTGCGAATAGTCTTTTGTACTGACAGAGGTTGGCCACAATGAATACAAAATAGATTTTCTGGTGCATTTCCTTCGTGAGTACAACTAGAACTCACAGGGTTATTAACACTTTGGTTGAGTATAATTGGTTGGATTTGAAATTGCAGCAGAGGACCACCCTTTGCCAATTGCAGGAGGGAATTATCTAATAAGGGACTTTGATGAATCAAAGTCCCATTTAAAAAAGTTCCATTCGTACCATGACTAATTACCTGCCAACCATCACCACTTCCATTACGCCGAATTTCTAAATGATGCCGGGAAACTAAACTATCCGTTAATACGACGTGATTATCCGCCGAACGACCAACCCGAATTACGGACTCATTCTCAAAGCACCACTGATCGAGTGGTATTTGTTTTTGCGCTTCTAGCAGGGTCAGACTAACCACAATAACGGGATAAAAACTAAAAGGTAAAAGACAAGCATATTTAATACGGACTATTGAAAATCGGACGAACTTTTGCCCGGATTAACACCGCCGTAATATTATCATGACCATTATATTCATTTGCTAAATCAATTAAGTCTTGGACACCCCTGTCAAGATTTACCCCAGAACTCAACAAAGGTAGTAGGTGAGTTTCCCAATTGGTTTCTAGTACATCATTGTCCGATAACCCATCAGACACAAGGACAAACAGCGTATCTTCATTAATCTCCAAAAATTGCACATCAGGATTGAGAGAGCTAGCATCACGGGGGCCAAGGGCTTGGGTTAATTGGTAAGCATCTGGACGAGCGTAAGCAATACTTGCTTCTATTCCCCTAGCAATTTCCCTTTGACCAACTTCATGGTCTACTGTCACCTGTTCTAATCCCTGCTTGCGAGTTAAACGGTAAAGGCGACTGTCTCCCACATGGGCAACTACTACCTTATTTCCCTGGATGAGCAGCATCACTAGAGTTGTACCCATGCGACCTACACCAGAACGGGCATCGCTTTGATTTAAGTTAAAAATAGCTTGATTGGCAGCAATTACACCCTGACGAATTACTTCTTCATTCGGTAGTTGCTTCTGGCTCCAATGGGTTTGAAAATACTCTCGCAGGGTATTGACAGCTAACTCACTTGCTACTTCCCCACCAGCATGTCCCCCCATGCCATCACAGAGGACATATAAGCCACGGGCTTTTAGGTTTCTACTTTTTGGCAATTCAACTTTACTAATTTCGGTTTCAATGCCAAAACAGTCTTCATTATGATTTCTTTGCTTACCTACATCAGTACAGCCAGCATCATCCAAACTACTTAACTGCATTGGTAAGTTAACTGTAGGCGAATCATCAGTAATTGCCGTATTCTCTTCTAGAGGCTCTAATTGCAGGACAGTAGCTGAAGTAGGCATTTTCTCAATATTTCCATGTTCCTCCTCCACAACATTTTGTGTATCATTATTGTCATGGCTAGGTTCTGAGGAACTATCTTGTACCTCATCGGCAATCTCTCCCAAACGAGATTGCAAATCCGTTATAGAGAGAATCTTACCTTGCTTTAAATCTGCCAACAGATTTAACATTGAGCCAAATTGGGTGCGTTGGGATTTACTAAACAGACTATGCCATGATTTTCCTAAAGCTTGCAGAGTGATAGGCGACTTTTCTCCATTGCCATTCGAGTCTGGAGATATATCCTGAGTGAGATGGGCATCTCCTACATATAAACGCTGTAATGCCAATGATTGATCTTCATCTAAACGTAAATTAGATAATTCTAGAAGACTAGAACAAGCATCAAAAGGTATTAACAACTCCCAGAGCTGGGTAATTCGATAAAAACACTCCAAAATTTGCAACGAAGTAGTGCTATCTTCTTGCCACAATTGCAGCAAGGATTGCCAATGAGAGCGATCCTCCAGTAGCACTACCTCCATCCCATCTTGTTGCCAAGCATCATGAATTGGGGGAATACCCTTATGCAATTGAGGTTGGAGGGCGATATATGTTTGAGCCCAGGAGGGTACATTCCCAGAATTTTCAGCTATGGAGTTGGGTAAATCCTGGGACTGTTTAGTTAATATCACTTTTAAGGGAGTGATTTGATATGGTTGACAGTCCAGAACACGGACACATAACTCCCTATGGGTAGATAATTCCTCTGTATTCGGTAGAGGTTCTAGTAATTGATAACGCTGTTGGTAATCTAAGTAATCACCAATCATTAAGGGCTGAGGAGTCGTGGGAGACTCTGTTAATTCTGGGTTTTCTAATTTTTGAGATTCTCCCTCTAATTTTTGGGCTGGCAAAGAATTATTTTTAACAATTAATGCTGTGCGGACAGTGCCGCACACTGCACCACATACATGACATTTTTCAGCATTGGTGGCAACATCAACACCACATTCAGGACATACCCTTTGGTTTAAGGACGTGCCACAGTTTTGACAGAATTTATGATTATTGGGATTTTCAAACTGACAATCAGGGCAAATTAGCATTATGGAAATTCCTTAATTCCCGTTCCAGGGTGCTTGTAGCCAATTATAATTCAAGGTTTTACGGTTGTAATTCACTTCCCAAAAACATTTGAGGAAGATTATGTTGTACTATGATTTTTGCTGGCAGTCTCCATTGTTACTCATAGTAACTAGAAGCTCAAGGAAATTGACAAGTAGTATATGGATTCACCTGAATCCTGACATCCAAGCTAACACGCTGTGCATATTTCAACACATATCTTTAAGTTTACTATTTTTCTAAATTACCGATTCCCAGAGATTCCTAGGAATTCAAACACCAAGGCTAATCTTCCTGCTGGGTAAGGGGGAGTTGGACTGTAAAACAGGTAGAATCATATTTGCTTTCTACAAAAATGGTACCTCCTAAATAAATAATTAATTTTTTCACCAGCGCCAAACCTAATCCCGTTCCTCCTTGTTTCCAAGGATCGTTACTGGGAATACGATAGAACTTATCAAAAATTCTCGAAAATTCTGCTGCTGGAATCTCTACACCAAAATTCTCCACTTGAAATTGGATACAATCCAATGATTCTTGGGCATTAATATTAATTTTGCTCCCAGGAGGACTAAATTTACAGGCATTATTCAGTAATTCAATTAAAATTCGCTCCAGACTGAATGGATCACAAATCAAGTTTGGTAAATTAGGGGAGATATTCAAAGATAAATTATGGTCACAGATATAATGACGAGCTTGAAATAAATTTACTACCTTGGTAAGCCATGAATTAACTTCCATAGTTTCCATCACCAAAGGCTCAGTATTACTATCCAGACGCTGTAAATCTAGGAAATTATTAATTAGGTTAATTTCGCGATCGCATTCATTGTTTAAAATTTGAAAATAGCGATTAGCTTTGGATAATTCTGATTCGGAAACTGCTACGGCTAATATGGAGCACGGCTCTTGATTTAAAGCAATACCCAACATTTGAATCGCCATTTTCATATTCGTCAGTGGGGTTCGCAACTCATGGGAAACCGTACTGAGAAATTCATCCTTGAGGCGATTGAGAAGTTCCATCTCCTCTAGCTGTTTTTGGGTGGCTTGCTGACTTGCAGCCAGAGCAACTTCAGCCAACTTACGCTCAGTAATATCTATGGCAGAACCAATATAACCAGCGAAATTGCCCCTGGGGGTAAATCGGGGTATTCCAGTATCTAAAACCCATCGATATTCATTATCAGCACGCTTTAAACGGTACTCCATCTGAAATTTTTCTCGGGTCTTAAATGATAATGTGTAAGTTTTGATACACAAATCTCTATCTTCTGGATGTAATCCTTCCAGCCAACCCCAATCCAATTCCTGCTTCAGACTGCGCCCAGTAAAATCAAGCCATGATTGGTTAAAAAACTATACATGGTGTCCACACCTGACATCCACAGCATGACTGGTGCATGAACTGCCATATTATGAAAGCGTTGCTCACTTTCTCGCAGGCTGTCTTCGGAGCGTTTGTGTTCTGTGATGTCTTCACAAACCATCAAAATCACTGGTGTTTTGCCAATAGATTTGTCCTGAGATTGATGTTCTGCAACCAAACTGCCATTTTCTCGAGGCAAGATGCGTGCTACTACCTTTACCCAAATGACTGT
>NZ_FYBH01000162.1 GCF_900185595.1 Calothrix rhizosoleniae SC01 | reverse complement strand
TTGTTGATTTGAAATATAAAATTAAACCTTCGGCTCCGCTCAGTTTTCACATCGAGCGGAGTCAAAATGTCAAAAAAAGAGGTATTTATAACTCTTACTCTCATGAACCTTCCCATGAGATGAATTCATATTCTGATTCACCAACACCTATCTAGGGTCTGCTGAATAACTGAAAAATGTTGATTTATCAATGCTTTGAGGCTATTTTATTGGTAAATAAGTGCAAGGAAATTAGGATTTTAAACCTAAAATCCTTGCATCTGTTATTTTTTCTGGCAAAAAGAATAGAAATAAAGAGGCTGGAACTACTCCCTACTCCCTACTCCCTACTCCCTACCCCCACCAAAAGACTTTTTCAGCAAGCCCTATCTACATTAATAGGGAGGATAGCCAAAATCATCTTCATCAGCATAGATATAAGAACTGGATACGGTTGCTGGGACTTTCGGCGTATCTATCTTAATACTCTCCTTGCCAAAATCCTTATATTCTTCAAAATACTTAGAGATGATTTCGGACTCAGGGGAATCAGAAGCAATCATATATTCTGTCAGTGTCCCAGCAGTAGGATGCTGATAATCAACAGTGGAAGCCACCAATACTATATTAGGGTCAATTCCCCGTTCTTCACATTCAATGATGGGGCAAAAAATGCCGTGGGCGTGGAATAATGGGCCTTTTGGGGTGACAGCTTGTCGGCGATATCCGGCATAAGCCTTTTCTAATTCACCCATAAATCCACTAATTATCCTTCCCTGTTGATATTCGCAGTAACCCTTGCTAAAACTTGCTCCTGCGGCACCATTGACGGTTAATTGTAAAGGTAAATCATGCAAAAATTTCTTATTATTACCAACTAAAAAAATCAAGTACCGAGTAAAGGTTTTAAATTTTAGTTTGTCTGCTAAAAAAGCATCATAATTATCTCTGAGGGTGCCTAATTTGAGTCCTGTTTCCCGATCTTTAACAGAAAGTGGCCCCCTACGCACGATCGCTATTTTGGGAGTGGTGGTAATATAAACTGTCTCCACACCTGAACTAAATGCATGATCCACCTGCTGCCAATTTTCATCGGGTTGAAACCCAACAGCATGGGCATTATCTAGTTTAATGGCTAAACCATAGGACTGGATGCCATCATCTCCGTAACGGGGATTAATCATTTGACACCAGGGAATAACCTGAGAAGGTGGTGCATTGAACTTCTCATCCTCAAAGTCGAATTTTGCAGATGCTTTCATCTTTAAATTGGGCGAACAAAGGTGTTGTGCAGATTAAGTTGATTTGGTGTGAAGACAAAAAATCACCAATTAATCCATTTTTACCATTGTTCCGAGTCAGACTAAAGCTTTTGCAGTAGATTGTAACAAGAAGATTTGTTGAATCTGAGTCTAATTGCGTAAAGCTCGAATGAATCGCTGTAAACCTCGAAACACACTAGGCTTATTGGCTGGTTGTTCTGAGTCTGATGTTGTTGTTTGTCTTTGAGAAGCTAAAATTGCATCTATCTCATCACCAGATGGCTTTCTAGGTAATTCAGCAATTTTTTCATATTCCCCATCTTTTGCTTGCCATATTTCCCATAATCCAGGATAGGAGCGCATAACAGCAGCTTCGTCAAAGATGGGACGTAAATAGTAAATAGATTCAATGGTGCTGATAAAGCGATCGCGGGTTTGTCTGGCTGCATAACCAATACCTACGACTCCAGAATCTTCCAAACGGGGATTTAAAATCACTAAGGGGCGTGGGTCTATTATTTCACACAGCTTTTCTAGTTGGTTAACTTCCACAGAGGTAGGGGTAATAAATAAAAATATTTCATCCTCTGGTTGAATTTTCGAGGCGGCGGAGGAACCTCTACCTGTACCAATGTCCTCAATTTTAAACTCTATATCTGCCCAGTCACGACGGGCAAGACCAGCAGCACCAGCATCAGCAAAAAATACTTTGAGTTTGTCCCCATATTCCTGAAAGAATGGCAAAAATTGCTCTGCTAGGGGCATTAGCTTCAGTTCTGGAAACAGTAACTCAACTTGTAATTTAGTTTGTCCATCAGCCAAGGCTGCTTGTATGGCTGCACCTGCTTGGGCGATGGCATCTTCAAGGCTATTGGGAAGTTCACTCATATTAAAGGTGTTTTAAAAATGATGTAATCCAGCACCAATTAACATACATTATCTGGCGATATTCATAAAGCTGGGGTCAGTCAGAGGCAGGGTGCAGGGAGCAGAGGGCAGGGAGCAGGGGGCAGGGGGAAACTCCATACATGAATGTAGAGAGCAATTAACTGACAGCAGATAATTCCATTGGTTGGAGACGTTCTAAGATTTGACTAAGTGCGATCGCTACCCAATCAATATCTGCTGACTGGGTATAACGTCCTAGGGTCATCCGGACTGCACCCAAGGCTGGTTTGTCTTCATATCCCATTGCTAACAGTACTCGGCTGGGGCTAAGTTTACCACTACTACAAGCAGCCCCAGCACTGATGCCAATACCAGCTAAATTCATCTGTCTGACTACAGTTCTACCATTGAGGAGTTCCCCATTCGCATTTTGGAGGCAAAAACTCACATGGTGGGGTAAACGTTGAATTAAGTCCCCTGTAGGAATGAGATCGGGAGTATCAGCTAATCTGGCAAACAAGCGATCGCGTAGTTCAATTAATCGGGGTGTTTCTGCGGGCATTTCTTGTAATGCCAATTCTGCTGCTATGCCAAACCCGGCAATAATTGATATTGGTTGGGTTCCAGAGCGCAAACCCATTTCTTGCCCACCACCACCCATCAAAGGTAATAACTCTACTCCAGGACGCACATATAAGGCTCCTACTCCTTGGGGGCCATATATCTTGTGGCTAGAAATACTCAGTAAGTCTACGTTCAGGCTTTGTACATCAATCGGTAAACGTCCCGCCGCTTGTACTGCATCTGTATGGAACAATACTCCCGCCCTACGGGCAATATTTGCTAGTTCTTCGATGGGTTGGACAGTTCCCACTTCACTTTGCCCATAAATTACCGATACCAACACGGTGTTATTTTGCAAACCAGCTTGTAAGTCTAGGGGATTCACCCTACCTTTAGAATCTACTGGTAAACGAGTTACTTGCCATCCCCACTGTTCCAACAATTTGACTGGTTCGGCAACTGCTGAGTGTTCAACCCCAGAAATAATTAGATGTTGAGGACTAGAATACTGGCGAACAACCCCCATAATTGCTAAATTATTTGACTCCGTACCCCCAGAGGTAAAAACTATTGATTCTGAAGTGGGGGCATTAATTAATTCTCCCACTTGCATTCTAGCTGTTTCCAAAACCGTAGCAGCCCTTTGTCCCCACATATGCAAACTAGAAGGATTTCCCCATTCTTGGGTAAGCACAGCTTGCATGGTAGCGATCGCTTCTGGGCTAGTCGGAGTAGTGGCGCTGTAGTCTAGGTAAATTTGCATTGCTGAATTGTATTTTTGAACGGGAACCATAGCTTTGTCCACCCCAAATCCATTTTTAGTAGACTAAAGTGAAGATTTTTCCCCACCAATGGCGTTGGCGAGCTATTGTTTTACTGGCACTGACTATGACTGCCTGTCAAAGAGTCAAATTTGGCGATCGCCAAGAAGAACTTGTAGAATCTTTACCACAAGATCCCTTAGTTCAAGTTTACTTTAATCATTCCCCATCTTCTCAATATTTCGAGCCTTATCGCCAGCTAACTCGCCAGGGAGAGAATTTAGAAGCACAAATTGTTACAACTATTGCTCAAGCTAAATCCACAGTTGACATAGCAGTGCAAGAACTACGCTTACCTAAGGTAGCTCAAGCCATAGCCAAAAAGCATCAACAAGGGGTAAAGGTTAGGTTAATTTTAGAAAATACCTATAGCCGTCCTTGGAGTAGTTTCACCCCGGAAGAAGTTAGTAATTTTACTCCCAGACAACGGAGAAGATATACAGATTTTCGGAAATTTTTAGATATAGATGCAGATAATCAACTCAGTCCTCAAGAGATTAATCAAAGGGATGCTTTAGTAATATTAAATAATGCTCAAGTTCCCATAATTGATGATAAGGAAGATGGTTCTCTGGGTAGTGGCTTAATGCATCATAAATTTGTGGTTGTTGATCAGCGCTTTGTCATTATTACTTCGGCAAATTTTACTTTGAGTGGGATTCATGGAGATTTCAATAAACCCAATAGTTTAGGTAATACTAATAATTTATTAAAGATTGATAGTCCGGAATTAGCATCAATCATCACACAAGAATTTAATATTATGTGGGGAGATGGCCCCGGTGGTAAAAATAATAGTAAATTTGGAACTCATAAGCCAGTTAGAGAACCGCAAAAAGTCGATTTGGGTAATAGTAAACTGACTGTGGCTTTTTCTCCTCATTCTCCTAAACAAGTTTGGAGTCGTACTACTAATGGTTTAATTGGCAAACAATTAGAGAATGCCAGCAAATCTGTGGATATGGCATTATTTGTATTTTCGGAACAACGTCTGGCCAATATATTAGAAAATCGTCATCAACAAGGGATTAAAGTTAGAACTTTAATTGACCCTGGATTTGCTTATCGTCCTTACAGTGAAGGGATGGATATGATGGGGGTTGCTCTGAGTAATAAATGTAAATATGAACTTGATAATCGCCCGTGGAAAAATCCAATTACCACCGTTGGTACACCTTTATTAGCTAAAGGGGATTTACTACATCATAAGTTTGCCATTGTAGATCAAAAAATTGTTATTACTGGTTCCCACAACTGGTCTAATATCGCCAATCATAATAACGATGAAACCCTATTAATCATTGAAAATCCTGTAGTTGCTGCCCATTATCAACGGGAATGGGAACGTCTATATACAGATGCCCAATTAGGTGTACCAGCAAAAGTTCAACAAAAAATTAAACTACAAATACAACAATGTCCCCAAATATTATCTCCATCATCTTTTGTCCAAAAACAGATAAAAAAGGTGAACATTAATACTGCTAATTTATCAGAGTTAGATACCTTGCCAGGGGTAGGTAAAAAATTGGCACAAAGAATAATTAAAACCAGACAGCAAAAACCCTTTACATCTTTAGAGGATTTAGAAAGAGTTCCGGGAATCGGTCGTAAAATGAGTCAAAAATTGAGCGATCGCGTCACTTGGTAAGATGAGTGAACTAATGAAAATAAAATGTAACAATATCTTGACTGGATAATTAAAGTTTGGTTGCTATGCTAAAAAGACACAAATAATTTACATTTAACGGATGATTGAGGCAATCAATCTCACTAAAGAGTACAACAATTTAGCCGTAGTTGATCGCGTCTCCTTTCAAGTTAAAGAAGGAGACACCCTAGTACACCT
>NZ_FYBH01000100.1 GCF_900185595.1 Calothrix rhizosoleniae SC01 | reverse complement strand
AGGGGACTATTTATATTCCGAAAATAGGCAAAAACTAATAACCAGGGAATAACTATTGAAATAGGAGCCCATTTAGGACTAAATACTAGGGATATAAAATTTTCATTAATTAATATAAAAAATAATGCATATATAGGAGCAGTTATAAATGCAGTATGCTTAACAACTTTAAATAAAGCATTCTCTTGTTCCTCTTTGTCTTCCAAATTAGCAAAAATTGGAGTTCCTAATTGAGCAATTACTGAGTTAAAAATTGTTGATAATGCCATAGTCAATTGATATGCCAGGTTATAGTATCCCAAACTAGTATTACCGAGCAATTTACCAACAAAAAAATTATCCGAGTTGGCATTTATATAAAATCCAATATTAGAACCTGTAGCTGCTAGAGTATAAGATAAAACTTCAGATTTAACTGTTGCATCAATTTTTAACTTTAAATTCTGACCAGATTTATATCGCGATAAAATACAACCTAATATCCAAAAAGCACTATCTCCAATGGCAAATGACCAATAGCGAAAACCTAATAGAGCTGACACAATTGTAAATAATAAGCGAGTAAAAGAACCTATAAGAGTTATTTGTGCTAATTCTCGATACTGCATCTGTCTAGTCATGATTTTAATATAGACGTAATAGACAGAAGACATGAGGATATTAAATGCATATAAAACTAATATCCAAGTTAAGTTTGGCTCATTAAAGAACCTAGCAATTCCTGGAGCACTCAGACTCATAAGGATAGCAAAAGTTAATCCTATAGCTACACTAATTGTATAAGTAGTATTTAAATATCTTTTGTCTTCAGTACCTTTATAAAGGATAAATGATCCAGTTGTATCTTGTGTAAATAAAGTGAATAAAGACCAAAAAATATAAGCAATTCCAATTACTCCAAAGTCAGATGGTAATAATAAACGTGCTAAAACTAGATTACTAGCTAAGGCAAAAAAACGTGTAATAAAAGTGCTGGAACTAATCCAAAAACTACTTTTGAATAAAGAGATTGTTTTCATGGAGCTAATGTAATTTAAGGAAAATGAAATATTGGCAA
Organism: Calothrix rhizosoleniae SC01; assembly: GCF_900185595.1. Classification (GTDB taxonomy): domain Bacteria; phylum Cyanobacteriota; class Cyanobacteriia; order Cyanobacteriales; family Nostocaceae; genus Calothrix_A; species Calothrix_A rhizosoleniae. The sequence continues at coordinate 27,506 of NZ_FYBH01000100.1, read as the reverse complement.
CGAGAACAAACTCTCTATCTTGATGAAGACTCTATTTTGCCTAGAGAATATCTAATCCCAAATTTTGCTAATGGTGCTAAATGCACAAATAATAGGGTTAAGAATGATCGTACATCACAATAAAAAATTGATCTGTCATATTTCCAAGCCTTGTCAATAAAATTACGAGCTTTTTTTACATCTCCTCCTTGCAAACATAACCGAGCTAAATAGCGATACATATAAGCGTAGGCTGTTGGTAACATTGGCTCGATTATTTCTGGCGAAGACTTATAAGCTTTTTCAATTACTTGTTGGTTACAGGACTGCATTTGTGTGACGTTGAAAGAAAGTCCAGATGGACGAACACGATAGTAACAAAGAATATGCTTTTCTCTATAAAATTGCCATTTCTGTTTTGCTGCAACCCTCAGCCAGAAATCTATATCTTCCGAACTGCGCAATCCTTCATCAAATTCCCCGATTTCCTCTACTAAGCAGCGACGAAATACAGCATTAGAACCATGTCCAACAAAATTCTTGCACAGCAATGCCAAAAGTTGGTTGGATTTTACTGGTTTACCGCTCAAGGAAATAAAGGTTGGACTTCCATCATCACGAATTGCTTGAGAAGCACTATAAACCACTCCAACTTTGGGAGAACTATCTAATCTTGCCACATGATTAACTAGTTTATCTGGATGATAAATGTCATCTCCATCTAAGAGTGCAATGTATTCTGCACGAGCATGACTGATACCATAGTTGCGTGCTGATGACAAACCTCCATTGGGTTTTTGTAATAACCGAAAGCGAGGATCTTTTTCCACATAAGGCTTTACTACCTCAGGTGTATTATCAGTAGAGCCATCATCGACTATTAATACTTCAAATTCTTGCAAGGATTGACGCTCTAGAGAAAGCAAAGCATCTTGAATGTAGTTTCTCACATTATATGCAGGAACTACAACACTAACTTTAGGGACTATAATCATTCAACAATTCCTTTGGTAAAATATGTTTTTGCAGCTAATATCATTGCAATTTAAATTCAATATTTTTTGAATATTTCTCAATGAAAAAAATCTATGGTTTGTCTGCAATATTGAAATTTACTTCTTACATATTTTTTGCAAAGTATAACTGACATATGCACTAGCAAATCTATTTGCAGATTACTTAATTGCTATTGTCATGATGTAAATACATAGTCAAACTGTAAATGTTGATTATGTTAATATTTTTCTCCTAGAAATAGCTTGTTCTAAAATATCTAAGACCTGATTATCTATGTTCATATCAAATTTGCGGGCAAAATGAGCTTCACTTTTGATAAGAGATTTATAATCATTTGTAGTGAGGATTGCAGGATGAGAATTATTGGTGCGAGAAAAATCAAAGTAACGTTTACAATCATTATACAAACTAAATGAATCACTATTTATTAATATAGTTTGGATAAACGATTCATCTGGGTTTAGCACACCCTTGTAGTAGTCTATTATCTCCTGATTATTATGACAAAAATCGTGTAAATATTCAATACATTGTCGAGATAGGGTACAAAAATAAGAACCCCCATAGCAGATGAATTCCTTGGTGAATGGATTCTGACGTTTAAATCCTATCCTCAAGCCATAGGAAAGATTAATCCTAAATAAAGGTTGAATTAGGTTGATTATTTTTAGAGGTTTTAATGCTTGCTGTTGCCAGTTAGGTAAATTATCAACTAGTATTTTATAGTTGTATAAATGTCGATTACTCCCTTCATATATACTCCAGTGGCTATCTTGAGAAAATACTTTAAAATACTCTATAAAACCATCATAACTGGTTTTATCCAAAAAATATTCTATCTCTGATATTGGTTGAATTGGGTAATCTTGTCCAGAAATATTAATAAACCAATCAAAATTTATATTATTCTGTAAAAGCCATTCTATAGCTGCTAAATATGCTTGAATAATAGAAAAAGAACCTCTACCTCCTTTGCTAGGGATTATTTTAATTCCTTGTAAATCATCAAGGGAGCTTGGTTCTAATTTACAGCCTGAAAAATCATGACTGATAATAACTAGAGAATCAGGACTAGATGTTTTGATAGTACGAACTAGACGATAAATTTGTTCAGAATTTTTGTGAGTCTGGATAAAATAGCAAACTTTCATCGTGTTAACTCCTAAAATAAATACTAATGCTTAATTGCAAGACTGCAAACAATTGAGATGTAATTATGTTGCCAATTTTCTATTGTTGTTGAATAATAAATTGCGTAACCAATTTCTTTCCTGTGGATTCATAAACCACATGCCAAAATACAAAATAATCTCTTCTATTTGCGGTTTACCAAATCTAATAGACTCCCATAAAATTGGTAAAAATGATTTCCACTCTCTTGCTAATACTGCCCTTGCACTTACTTCTGCCAAAATAAAAGATGAGTAAGCCCGTGGTGTCACTAAGCCTCGTTTTCCTTGAATCCAGTTGAACGAAACTTGCCAATTACGACTTTTATGCAGATTTGTTCGGTTATCTCCTAAATTCCATACAGACAGTACTTGCTGTACAAATTCAATTCCTGCTCCTTCTTGATTGTTTGCTCGCAATAACCAATCCCAATCATCATGTCTTTGAAGGGTAGTATCGAACTTAACTCGCTGTAGTAATTCTTTAGAAGTGAGAATGGTAGAAGTATGGATTAATCCTTTCCCTGGTAATGAAGTATTGCGAACAAATAGATATTCACTTAGGGGTTCTGACTGCTTGGGGAGTCTTCTGGGGCAAATTATATCTCCTTGAGGTGTCCAAGCGATCGCTACAGATGGAATTATCGGAAATTTGTACCCAGAATTTTGTGCTGTTTCCAGTTGTAGTTCTAGCTTATAGGGCATCCATTCATCATTGTCATCTAAAAATGCAATCCATCTGGCTCTAGCTGCATTGACTCCAGCATTACGAGCAGCACGGTAACTTTGATTTAAGGATAATTTTATTATTTTCAGCCTAGAGTCATTAATAGTAGTAAGCTTTGTATGGGTTTCTTTGTAAGAACCATCAATTACGACAATGACTTCAATTTGGCTGAGGGTTTGTGTGAGAGCACTTTCAACTGCACGTTTTGTGAATAGCGACTGATGATAAGTTGGTATAACTACACTTACTAAAGGTTCCAAGAAAATTCCTCCAGATGTTTACTGTACCAGTACTTTCTTGTATCGGTTTATGTGTCGTCAATTGAAGTTAAATGCACTAGAGGATGTAAAAAATTTGTGGTTGATATGAGCCTAATTACTCTACTAAACCTCTTCTAAGCAGAGGGGTAGGGAGCAGGGAGCAGGGGATAGAGAAGAGTTCTTTTCATCCTTGATGGTGAAAATTTTTTTTCATTGGGACTACCTTGAAAACCCTAGTTTTTGATCCATGAATTTGGGATTACTTCCTTACGTCGCCATGACACATGCAAATAATCAGAAATTCCAGATTTTAACATAGATGGGATTTAATACTCCTTCTCCTGAATTATCTACCCAATTCGTGGGTTATTTTCAGACACCACATCAATATAGCTAGAGCCTGCAAGTAAATAGAGCATCATTGCTAAAACCGTGCAACTTCTTCAGGTTTAATCCCCCGTTTTTAGCGAAAATGGTTTATTAGTTAGATGAAAACCCTTGATTATCTGGTTCAAAGTTAATGAATAACAGCCATATTTTCAGCAAAATCTCAATCATTGCTGATATATTCAATGTTTTGTAGCCTGATTGTTGATTTTTTCTGCAAAAATTCACCCAATAATATATCAGTTACTTTTTGCTCAGATAAAGCAGTCTCTATTTGTTTTGTAGTTAACAAGTTAGCCTCAACAAAATAATCTGCAATCATTTGGATTCGTCTATAAACATGGGCTGAAGATTCTTGATTATTAGCAATAGTCTGAGTTCTTGTGACAGGGCTGTCAGCTTCAGCTGTATTATATTCAGAAATATATCTATCGATGGATGGAATTTTCTGTACTTGCAATGGCGGTGCATAAAACTTAGCTAGTGCCATCTGTAAGTAAGTCGGCACAATAAAACCAAACTATGTGAAGAATAGTAAATAAGCCTAAAACCCTTGTTCCCCCTGCTCCCTGCTCCCTGCCCCCTGCCTTATCCAAACGATAATTTTTTACGCCAACCTACTTAATACAAAAGCTGGATTTCCTAATAAATAGCGTACTGCTAAACGTTTTGGTTCTTGAGACAGACGGTATAACCACTCTAATCCCACATTGGAAATCAATCTCGGACAATCTGAAACTACACCAGCCAATCTGTCAATAATCGCTCCTCCAAGCATAATGGCATTAACATGCAAACTACTACGATGTTGAGAAACCCATTTTTCTTGGATTGGCATACCCATACCTACTATTAACACATTCGGATTTGCCTGATTTATCTGTTTAATAATAGCTTCATTCTGCTTTGTATCACCTTTCTCAAAATATCCGTGGTGTCCGGAAAAATTTACTCGCGGATATTGTTGTTTTAGTCGTTTTATAGCAGTGTCTAGAACTTCTGGCTTTGCTCCCAATAAAAACACACTTAACCCTTTTTCATTACATTTTTCTAGTATTTTGGGCATGAGGAGGGTATAAGACGCTCGATATTCTATCGGTAAGTCTAGCCCCATATAGCCAATCGCTTTGATGATACCGACACTGTCACAGTGAGCTATTTCTGAATTTTGCAGAAATTCATAAAACCACGGTAACTGCATCGACAGATTAAAACTATGTACGTTGTAATTTGCTAAGGTAATTTTCTGTCCTGTAACACAGGCTGTATGGACGGCTTCAACTATAGCTGGGACTGTCATACAGGTAATACGTCTTTCCAATAGATTTACACTCAGATTCGGTAATTCTTTTACCTCAGTATTATGTAGTGTTTCCACAAGTGCTTTGTTTTTGCTGCTGTTAGAAGGATTATGTGCATGAAATGGTAATGCAACTAATGAACTATTAGAAACGGTTGTCAAGTTTTTAAAATTGTGCATTAGCTTTGCTTTGTATATTTTCTTGGGTAATTGCAGCAAGTGCAATTGGTATCTGAATGGATGGGAATGAAAAAGGGTATATCCCAATTTTTATTTGATAGCAAAAGAATTAACTGTCATTGCGGAGAATAACAATGTATAGTCCCGGAGCGTGTCCGTTGGTGTAACCAGCCTGAAAGGGATAATCTTGGTTTATCAAGCCAGACTCCACTTGATTACCCATCTATTTCAGAGGAGCTATGCTAACGCAATGACAAGCAAAAAAAGAGGGATGTTCCCGATAAAAAACGCCTCTTGTATCACTTGTCCTGAATCTTGTTTTTTCAAGACACTCGATGCAATTCATCACAAGGGTTTCAGCATTCAACCATTACTAAATTACTCTGATTCTGTTCTGTAAAAGTATCTTAATTCTATTTAATCTAAGACATCTTAATTGTTTTTGTCAACAAAAAAACACCGTAGTAACACTTACTTGAAATTAGCGATCATATGCTTTTCTAAAATGAAGCTTATGCCAGTTAATAAATTGTCCATTACTTAGTTATTCGTTAAATCAAGTACACAAACAATAAATATTTTTCTGTATAAAAATAATGTATTAATTGAGTGTAAACGGTACAAAAATATACTCCAGCTTTAAATGTCACTTATCATACATCTGGAGCGTTAAAAGCTTAATCTTTGTATCATTTAATTCACTTTTATGATTATCATTTAGGTCTCTAACCTTTGTTGGACAATGAATATATCCAATTGTCATGATTATTTTACTTTTTGAAAATAATTGCTTATTTTCAACGTTAAAAACTATTTAACAAGTAAATTCGCTTGTTATTTTTGTCAATCAATTGGCTGCAAATAAACTAAAAACACTTACACAATGTAGATATATAAGTTGCATACCATTGCACATATGTTTAGTGATAAATACTACATTGTCTTTCTTTTTAAATTAAAGTGATTGCTATTACAGAATGAAGTGATAAATATTTGACTCCACGTAATTTTTGATCATTGACGATGGATTCTGGTTAAATATTTGTTGTACATAATACGTAATTTGTAAAATTTATAACTATTTAGATAGTTTTTTTTGAGAAAATTAAAATAAAGGGGTAGAAGTTTATTGTATCAGCAATTACAAAATAAAAAAAATATTTCATTGTCATCATTCTTGAAACTGAACAATTCCAATATTGTTGGGCAAAAAATGTGTTCTGAGAAATGCTGAAACCTATTAACAGTAAATTTATGACTTGCTACTTGTTACTTATTACTTGCGCGTAGCCCTATAACTGGTATCTTTTTATATATACATAACTCCCTTAGTTCCTATGGGTACAGAAAAGTTGGACTGAAATGTGAGAATAACAATCCCTAGTTATTAAAATGTTCTATCTCAACAATTTTTTCTATATTTTTGCAACTAAGCTGAAAGACATCTAATTTTTCTAAAAAATCCAAGCTAGGCAAAGGTTTCAAGCGAAAAAATATGCAAGCTAAATGTGGGACAGCTTATCTAAATGAATTGTACGAAAAATATCAATCCTTGGATGATGGGGTTTTAGCGAAATACATCCCAGAATTAGCACTAGCGAATCCAGATTCCTTTGGCATTTGTGTGGCGACAACCAATGGTCAAGTTTTTCAGGTGGGAGAATCTCAAAAGTTATTTACCATCCAATCCATTGCCAAAGCCTTTGTTTATGGTATAGCACTGGAAGATCATGGCAGGGAATATGTAAATTCTAAGGTGGGTGTTGAACCAACGGGGGAAGGATTTCATTCCATTGTGTTGGATGAAAAAACAAACCGTCCCTATAATCCGATGGTAAATACTGGTGCGATCGCTACTACTGATTTAATTAAAGGTAATGGGGCTACGGAAAGGTTGAAGCGGATTTTACAGGTGTTTCGTCTTTATACTGGTCGAGATTTAGATATTAATGTCCCAGTGTTTCTATCAGAAAGAGCTACAAGCAATCGTAATCGAGCGATCGCTTACTTAATGCTTAATTTTGGCATGATAAATGAACGGATTGAAGAAACCTTGGACTTATATTTTCAGCAATCCTCAATTATGGTAGATGCGCGAGATTTAGCGGTGATGACAGCTACCCTGGCTAATGGTGGGATTAATCCGATTACAGGGGAACGAGCTTTGGATGAGCGTTATGTTAAAGATGTAATTAGTGTCATGCTCACCTGTGGTATGTACAACTACTCTGGAGAATGGGTGTATCGAGTGGGTATTCCGGCTAAAAGTGGTGTTGGGGGAGGAATTGCAGCGACAGTTCCAGGAAAATTAGGTATTGGCACTTTTTCCCCCCTTTTGGATACCAGGGGTAACAGTATCAGAGGGATGAAAGTGTGTGAAGACATTGCACGGGATTTTGGTTTACATATCTTCAACGTTGTTCCACCAAAATATAATTTACAAGAATGGATGGATGGGGAGTGAAGGAGGGAAGGAGGGAAGGAGGGAAAGAGGGAAGGAGGGAAAGAGGGAAAGAGGGAAAGAGGGAAAGAGGGAAAGAGGGAAGGAGTAAGGGCGGGATTTCTCCGCCCGGAATGAAAGAGATGATGGGATGATGAGACAAGGATTTAAATCAGTGTAACTGAATCACTAAAATGACTAGTCTTAATTATTTCATTGTTGATGTGTTTGCTGAACGTAAATATACAGGTAATCAATTAGCTGTATTTACCAATGCAGGAAACCTGAATACTGAGGAAATGCAGAGCATTGCTCAAGAAATTAATTATTCAGAAACTACATTTATTACTTCGCCTCAAGAACAAAATGGAGGTTATGAAGTAAGAATATTTACGCCCAATCAAGAAATTCCCTTTGCTGGACATCCCACTTTAGGAACAGGATATATCTTGCAACAAGCTATTATTCAACAACCAGTAGAAAAGATTACTTTAAATCTAGGAGTTGGACAAATCCCTGTCACCATCAATTACACTGATGGTTTACCAGAATGGCTGTGGATGCGACAAAATACACCAACCTTCTACAGTGAGATTCCAGGGGAGGCGATCGCTGAAATTCTCCAAATAGATATTAATGGGATAGATTCTCGTTTTCCAATTCAGGAAGTTTCTACAGGCTTACCTTTTATTATTGTTCCTTTAAAAGATATATCTACATTAAAGCAAATTAATCTGAATAAGGAAAAATATTTTCAGCTAATTGCTAATACTGAAGCAAAATGTATCCTCGCTTTTTGTCCAGAAACTTACCATCCAGACAATCATTTACATGTGCGGGTATTTTGTGATTATGTCGGTATTCCAGAAGACCCCGCCACAGGTAGTGCTAATGGTTGCTTGGCTGGTTATTTGGTTGAACATGGTTACTTTGGGAAAAACCAAATAGATATCCGGGTAGAACAGGGGTATGAGATTGGTAGACCTTCTTTACTACTACTGCAAGCTGAAAAAAACAATACAGGTATTGATGTGAATGTGGGAGGAAAGGTGATTTTGGTAGCTCAGGGGGAATTTGTTTAAGTGAAAGAGATTAGGGGTTAGGTGGAGCAGGGCTGGAGAAGCCCATAATTAGGGCTTGCTGAAAAAAGAGAAAAAATCGATTAAAAGTTCGTATTTTTCTTGACGAGAGCTTTCTGGTGTTTTTCTTGTCCAAGAATGAAAAGCATGAAAAAATGAGTTCAGATCGTCAAAACCTAATAAAAAATAGATGTCAGCACCAGATGATTGTTAGCCTTTTACAAATGACAAATTACAAAACATATCAAATGTAACGGATTGCAAAGTATAATAAAGGTCAAACCGTTAAGAAATATTAAAGAGTAGTAAAATTACATGCGAGTAGTGATCGCGGGAGCAGGATTAGCAGGACTTTCCTGTGCTAAATATCTCACAGATGCGGGTCATACACCAATTGTCTTGGAACGTCGAGACGTACTTGGTGGAAAGGTAGCGGCATGGAAAGATGCGGATGGAGACTGGTATGAAACTGGTCTACATATTTTTTTCGGAGCATATCCGAATATGTTGCAGTTATTCAAAGAATTAGACATTGAGGATCGGTTGCAGTGGAAAGAACACACAATGATCTTCAATCAGCCCAATGCACCGGGAACCTATAGCCGTTTTGATTTTCCTGATTTACCGGCTCCTTTAAATGGTGTAGTGGCGATTTTACGCAATAATGATATGCTCACTTGGGCAGAAAAGATCCGGTTTGGGATCGGTTTATTACCGGCAATGATTCAGGGTCAGAAGTATGTCGAAGCTATGGACAAATATTCTTGGTCGGAATGGATGCAGAAGCAAAACATTCCCCCACGTGTGGAGAAGGAAGTTTTTATTGCCATGTCCAAGGCATTAAACTTTATTGGACCGGAAGAAATTTCAGCCACTATCTTGCTAACTGCCTTGAATCGCTTTCTCCAAGAGAAACACGGTTCTAAAATGGCTTTTCTGGACGGTTCTCCCACTGAACGTTTGTGTCAACCTATGGTAGATTATATTACCGAACGAGGTGGGGAAGTGCGTTTGAATGCTCCCTTAAAAGAAATTTTACTCAACTCGGATGGTACAGTGCAAGGGTTCCTGATGCGGGGATTAAATGGAGAACCAGATTATGTAGAAACAGCAGATATGTACGTTTCTGCCATGCCTGTTGATCCATTGAAAGTTATGCTTCCCCAATCTTGGAAACAGCAGGAATTTTTCCAACAATTGGATGGTTTAGAAGGAGTGCCAGTTATTAACTTGCATCTGTGGTTTGACCGTAAACTTACGGATATAGATCATTTACTATTTTCCCGCTCTCCCTTGCTTAGTGTTTATGCGGACATGAGCAATACTTGTAAGGAATATGCCAATAGCGATCGCTCCATGTTGGAATTAGTTTTAGCTCCGGCAAAAGATTGGATTTCTAAATCAGATGAAGAGATTGTCCAAGTGACCTTGGCAGAATTAGAAAAACTTTTCCCCCAACATTTTACTGGAGATAATACGGCAAAATTGCTGAAATATCACGTGGTCAAAACACCGCGATCAGTTTACAAAGCAATACCAGGTCGTCAAGCATACCGCCCATCCCAAGAAACACCAATTAGTAATTTTTATCTTACGGGGGATTACACCATGCAACGTTACCTAGCAAGTATGGAAGGTGCCGTACTTTCTGGTAAGCTGACAGCACGGGCTATTACCAAAGCCCCCCCTGAGGCAAACTCCTCTAACCCACAAATGACAACTCTCCAGCCTGCAACGAATGCTGCAACTGCCTGATTCACCCCCGTCCATGAAACCATCGGTATCTTTGGAAGAATCCTACGAACTATGCCGTCAGCTAACAGCAAAATATGCTACGACTTTTTATCTAGGTACTTTGCTGATGAACCAGAGAAAGCGTCAAGCGATTTGGGCAATTTATGCCTGGTGTCGCCGTACCGATGAACTGGTAGACGGCCCCGGTGCTGACATCACGACACCAGAAACTCTGGAACATTGGGAAAACCACTTAGAATCTATTTTTACCGGACAACCGCAAGACAATTTTGATGTCGCTTTAGTTGATACCCTGCAACGCTTTCCTATGGACATTCAACCCTTCCGGGATATGATTGCAGGTCAACGTATGGATTTATACCGCAATCGCTACCAAACTTTTGAGGAATTATATTCATACTGCTATCGTGTTGCCGGTACGGTTGGTTTAATGTCAACAGCCGTAATGGGAATCGATAGAAAACGGGAAATGTCTCCCTGGAACCGTAAAACGAATCCTTACATTCCTACAGAAGAAGCGATCGCCCTGGGAATTGCCAGTCAAATGACAAATATCTTAAGGGATGTGGGGGAAGATGCTCAACGAGGTCGGATTTATTTACCCCTGGATGATTTAGCTCAGTTTAATTATACAGAGCAAGATTTATTACAGGGCGTGGTTGATAATCGCTGGCGTTCCTTGATGAGATTTCAAATTGCCAGAACCTGGCAATTTTATGCTCAGGCGGAAAAAGGTATCAGTTATCTATCTCCTGATGCCAGGTTGCCAGTGTGGGCTGCATTAATGCATTACAGCCAAATCTTAAAGAGTATTGAACGCAACGATTATGATGTATTTAATCAACGTGCCTACGTACCCCAGTGGCAAAAAATACGTTCGTTACCCATAGCTTGGTTGCGATCGCAAGTACTTTAACTTCATGAAAGTAACATTCGGGATTTTGCAGCATATTTGTACAGTTAGTGCTTATTATGTAAACTCCCTTCTTCGTTTGGAGAATAAATCCCGACATTCGTACCCTCAATTCTTTACCCAGCCCCAGTTTGAGATTTAATCATTCATAGGTATTGACTATCGTTAAGAAGTTAGCTAATATTATTATTCGTGACCGAGGAGAGGTGGCTGAGCGGTTGAAAGCGGCAGATTGCTAATCTGTTGTACGGCAGGCAACTCCGTACCGAGGGTTCGAATCCCTCCCTCTCCGTTTCCGGAGTAAGTTATATTTTGAACACTGATCAGCTAAACCTGGAAAATAATAGTTCCAGGTAATGCCCCATAATTAGTGGTTCAGTCAAACTATCATACCAAGTTTTCATATATACTAATAAGCTCCTGAACTGATGAGGAGTGAAATAGAAATATGCCTAGAGTTTACACTGCTGTATCCCTTGGGATTACAGCCTTAGCAGCTGGTTTTGTGTTGGCAGCTTGTGGTTCTCAAACATCACCCAACAATAACAGTACTTCCAGCACCAACTCAACTACTACAAGTGACAAAGGGTTAAAAATAGGTTCCCTACTACCCACTACCGGAGATTTAGCATCAGTTGGGCAACAAATGGTAGGTGCAGTTCCCTTACTAGTAGATACTGTTAATGCCTGCGGTGGGATAAATGGAGAAAAAGTTACCTTAATAGAAGTAGACAGTCAAACCGATCCTAAAGCAGGAACAGCAGGAATGACTAAACTAGCGAACTTAGATAAAGTAGGTGGTGTAGTTGGTGCATTTGCCAGTAGTGTTTCCAGCGCTGCTGTATCTATCGCCGTACCCAATAAAGTCATGCTCGTTTCTCCTGGTAGCACCAGCCCAGTATTTACGGAAAAGGCAAAGAAAGGTGACTATAAAGGCTTTTGGGCAAGGACTGCACCTCCAGATACTTATCAAGCGTTAGCATTAGCACAACTTGCGAAGAAAAAAGGCTTTACAAAAGTTTCCACAGTAGTCATCAATAACGATTATGGTGTGGGGTTTGAAAAAGCATTTGTAAAGGCTTTTGAAAAATTAGGGGGAACTGTAGTTAATAAAAATAAACCCGTCCGTTACGATCCCAAAGCTCAAACCTTTGACACTGAAGCTGTATCCACCTTTGCTGGACAACCACAAGCAGTAATTGCAGTATTGTATGCTGAAACTGGTAGTTTATTCCTCAAAGCTGCTTATCAGCAAGGTTTGACTAAAGATGTACAAATTATGCTCACAGATGGGGTGAAGTCGGACTCCTTTCCCGGACAAGTTGGTAAGGCTGGCGATGGAAAGTATATTATTTCTGGAGCTGTTGGTACAGTACCAGGTTCAGATGGTAAGGCATTAGAAGCTTTAAACAAACTGTGGAAAGAGAAAAAAGGTAGTTCTCCAGGAGAATATGCACCCCAGGCTTGGGATGCTGCTGCTTTATTGACATTGGCAGCTCAAGCGGCAAAAGATAATACAGGTGTTGGCATATCTAGCAAGATTAAGGAAGTTGCCAATGCTCCTGGGGAGGAAGTAACTGATGTGTGTCAAGGCTTGAAGTTACTTAAAGAAGGTAAAAACATTAACTACCAGGGAGCTAGCGGTAACGTAGATATTGATGCCAATGGTGATGTAATAGGTGTTTATGATGTGTGGACAGTAGGAGATGATGGCAAAATCAAGGTAATTGATAAAGTTAGTCCTCAATAAGTAGTTAAAAGTGAAGAGTTAGCAGATTATAACTCTTCACTTTTAACTTTTAGAATCCAGGGAAGTTAAAACCAACTCCCAACAATAAACCGATATCTACATCGTCAAAAAAGCCAGCATTTACTGAAGCATTGGCTGTAAACCTGGAACCGAGGGGAAAATCAACTCCTCCAGATAGGAGCAATCCGGTTTCCGAGTCATCACCCAGTTTAAAAGCAGCACCAACACCTACGTAAGGAGTAAAAGGCAATAATTCAGTAAATGGATCTGCTGTATCCCGGATGGAAATATCATAGGTTACGGGTACTAAGATGACAGAATTATCCTCGTTGATTACTGCCGATGGTCTAACTGATATACTTCTAGTCAGACCAATTTTACTCAGAACTGAAAAATTGGCATCTCCTAAAGCGGAGTCATCACCACTGATACCAACGTTGATGCCAACACCAACATAACTTCTGCCACCACGAGTAGCTCTACCTGGAAGAATATTTGTTTGGGCAACTTTAGTGGTAGGTGATTGGGCTGTAGTGGTGGGCTGTATATCTTGGAAATTCAAGGCTGTTGATGATGTAGCCGTTGTACCAGGAATTGGTGTAACTACTGGATTGCTAGAATCTGGTGTAATTGCATCTGGGGATTGTTCTTTGGTAAGAGTAAAAAGATTTTGGCTGTGGTTCTGCACCTGAATATCAATTCCATCTAAAGAGTCTATGGCTTGCATCGATGGTGAATCTTGTTGAACCCTTGTGCTTTCTGTTGTCTGGGCAATAGCAGATGAGCTAATACCTGGGATTACGAGAACTGTTACACTCAGTAATCCCAAGAAACCGTGACGCATAAAATTAGTATTCACATTCACTCCTAGAAAAAATATTGTCTGACTAAATCGCCAATTTTGTGTTTGACAGTTAATTTTTAGCAACAATCAATATTTAACACCAAAACATCGATTCTCACATCCTGAATTTGAGGGGGGAATTAATATTTAATGTTTCTGTTTTGAAACTCTGTGCCCTACAAGGGCGAAGATTCTTCATTCATAGGGAGTAGGGAGTAGGGAGCAGGGAGCAGGGGAAGAATTATCTGTAGCCAGGATTTAGAGAAATGGTATTAGGTATTAGGTATTAGATATTAGATATTAGGTGTTAGGGGTTGGGGGATAGGGAAGAGGTATTTATGACCGAAAAAGAAAAGGATACAAGCCCCCAAATTTATGATACTGTGGGCGAATCGGTTGAAGGGTATGACCAATCATGCTTGCATACCAAGTATTTCAGTGCGTTGAAACGCACTTCGTTTATTAGCCCGCAATTCATTGCAGGGCGGGAAAGAATGGCAAAGCGAGGTTTTCATGGTGATGTGCTTGACCCCTCACTTAATTGACCCACAGCATCATTTATTTGTGGAAAAATTAGAAATAATTGTGCCGCGATGCATAAGCACTATTTCTCAATAATTCCTTTCTTGATGCAGTCGCTCATGGGGGAGACCCTCTTTCTGCGCGCTGCTCTCTACATTCATGTATAGGATTCTCCCCTGCTCCCTGCTCCTCTGCCTCTGACTGACTACTTCTTTCATCTGGTAATTGTCTGTGGTTTATTGAATCGGTGATTGGATTTATCTAACAGTTCTCTGACTTCTGCATCCGTGGTTTGGGCAAAATTGTCATACCATAAGCCGATGGCATAAAATGGTTCGGGCATGGACAGACGCACAACTTCATCAACCAAGGCTTGTAATTCTTGGCAGACTGTTAGGGGAGCTACTGGAGTTGCAATTACAATCCGTCGGGGCTGCTGCTGCTGGAGAATGGCAATGGCAGCCCGTATGGTAGAACCAGTAGCAATACCATCATCCACAAGAATAATTGTCTTATTGCGTACATCTGGTGGCGAGCGATCGCCCCGATATACTTGATCACGGCGTTGTAATTCCCTCAATTCATGGGTTGCAACTTCGTCGATTGTCCCACTAGATATATTGAGCCAACTGACCACATCATAGTTGAGTATCCGCACACCCCCAGAAGCGATCGCACCCATAGCTAATTCTTTATGACCGGGTACGCCTAATTTTCTCACAATACAGATATCTAGGGGTATATTTAGTTTCTTCGCTACTTCATAACCTACAGGTACGCCACCTCTAGGTAAAGCCATAACTAATCCATCTTTGCGGTTAGTATAGGTTATTAATTTTTGGGCGAGCATTTTTCCCGCTTCAGTGCGATCTCTGAATTTAGCAGTCATAATAATTACTCTTGATATATTGATCGATCAATATCACTTAACTCCCGAAGAATTACGGAGATGGTTTGAGTTTTACCAAAAAATTGAGTCTAAAGCCCCGTCTTTTTAGGACGGCTTTTTGATATGATTGTATTGTCTCAGGTAAAATATCCAACCATACAGGACGACCCAAATAGGTGAAACACCACAGGTCGGGAAACAATAAAGACAGCTCGTTAGCGAATACGAGTGTAAACATAGCTGGCGAAATCAACAAAGTAGCAATCCAGAAAAGTTAAAGCTTTTCCACTCTTGTTTGAGCAAATAGAATGTATCGTGGGGCGCACGATAACTCTAGGCTGAATATCCTAGTACGCCTCTGGAGACGTGACCCTTTGGGATTGTCTAAGTTAAGCTTGCTAATTGTTTCTATTGAACGGTTAGACGATTTAAGTATTGCTCGCAAGAGATAGATGATTTAAAGGTCTGTCTAAGAAAGAGGAAACCTAAATAGTGATATTTAGAATCTCCGCTCCTTTAGGACGGAGAGAACGTCAAAAGGCATATATTATGGAATAGCTAGTCGCCAACCAACAACACACCAAATAGTAGCCGAGATAGGCACCTAGCTCTACCTTCTAGGGTATAAGATAATTTTGAGGAACTTGTGAAGAATGTTTGCAATTAATGGTGACAATAATTCTAAGGAATAGGCAGGGGAGTAGGGAGTAGGGAGCAGGGAGCAGGGAGCAGGGAGCAGGGAGCAGGGAGTAGGAAGTAGGGAGTAGGGAGCAGGGAGCAGGGGGAAGGAACAAGTCTACTTAGTACAGTATTTCATAAATTCGTAATGGAACTGAGGTGATAAACCAAGATTAGCCTACACCGACTCGTAAGAGCGGCGTAGGTAGTTCACTTAAACCATGATGTTCCGATCACCAAGGAAAAAATTGTGACCAGGGAAAGGATAATAACGTACTGGACATAGTAAAAATGCGAAATATTCTCTCCAACGTGCTGCTTGCTGTTGGACTACACTCATATTTTTAGTCATTTTTCTCACAGTAATATTGGAGTGTGGCCAAGTAATACATCTGTGGGGATATCTCGGTCTCCGACTAGAAAAAGTCCAAAACAACACTATCCGTTCCCCTGATTTTAGTGGCATCCCATGATGTAATTGCTGGCTAGTATCAGCTAAAATTAGGGTTCCTTTAAGTCCTGTAAATGGCTTACTTTGATTATTTTGAATTATTGTAAAAGGCCCATTATCTTCAGTTACATCGCTCAGATACAGAACTGCTTTAAGTAGAGGATATTTTTGTCCTTCTTCACAGTCTTGATGAGGTGTTTTTGGACCACTAACATCAAGTCCATAAGGATTAGCTCGGCTAAGACGGATTTCAGCCCCATGATATCCTACCGGCAAACCAATATATTGATGAGCTATTTGCAGTAATTTTTCATTTAAACCACTTTGATAAACAATCCAGTTCTGGGAATCTTGGGAAATATGAGTGGGAGACAGAGTAACAGTATTACTCTGATGATAATCATATTGGCTTAAATCTTGCTGTAAAAAGTTGTAGTAAGAATCACATCTTGATATCAAGTTATTAGCTGCTTGATAGTCAAATATGTGATTTATATTGCCTTGCCAATAGCCATATTTTCTAATTGATGAAATTATATGATTCTGTCGCTCAGTTAATTGTTTTCTTTCATTTATAAGTATTTCCTGCTCTACTAATTGGGCATATTCTCTCCTCTGATCTAAATATTTAGAGATTGTAGGTAAATTTATTTCTTGCTCAATTAACCTTGATGGTTCTTGCGCAACTATTCTTCTCAAAGCAGCCGGATAATCTTTAACAGACAAATTGGTTAACATTACAATTCAACATACTGGGACTTGGTAGATGAATATGTTTAACCTGAAACTCAATAATTTATACCAACAAAATAAGCAAGGTAGATACTGAGGCTATTTGAAATAAGGCAAGAGCAATATTATACAAAGCTGATAGCTAGCTATTGTATGCCTGATAAAAAAACAACCTTTGCTTGTAGCATTTACTTTTTGGATTCCTAATTATCTATTTTCATAGACTAATTATTATTGTATCAAAAAATATTCTTTTTTCAGCAAATATTCAGTATTTTCCTAATTAGGGGACAATACAGTTCAGTTAAACGAAGGAAGAAGGATAATTGGTGGGGATTTAAACCCAGTAAATCGAAGAGAAAGAAGGGGAAGCCATAAGTGTCTTGAAATTTACAATTTACCTCTTCCTTCTTCATTCTGGCATAGCGAGTTAATACACAAGCTCTTTACATTTCTGTGTGTCGCAATCCTGTTTCAAATTGGTATTATATGCAACAAATATCAAGTTACTGAAATAATTCTCCCTAAACTCTCATTCCCCATCCTATCCACTTTACAGACAGCATAAGTTCCAGGTGCAACGGTGGCGAAATTTGTACCCCTCGATAATATTCGCTGGAATTGCCAAGTGTCTCCTGTTTGCCGATACAAAGTCCAACAACGAATATCTGGATCTTTCACCTCTTCATCCCACCCCAGTTTACGATTCTTAAAGTGTAAATTATTTGGTGGGGATGGTTGCACAGCTTGCTGCCAAGACATGTTGGGGGCTAGGGCTGGTTGATTGTAAAGGGAATATCTTAACTTATCAGCGATCGCTTGCCGATTATTGACAATAGAATCCACATCAAAGAAAATATTACCCAAGGATAAATTCCCTAATAAGCTGCGACTAATCCTGACTTGCTTGTCAATTTCACTGCTTTTCCAAGATTTTCCATCCAATTGTGCCAAATTATTCCCAGCATAAATGTGGCGCTGCTGGAGATTAATACTTGTCCACCACTTGAGTAATGTAGGATAACTTTGTCTAGTTTGCTCAATCCGCCAATAAAGCTGGGGAGCGATATAATCAACCCAACCCTGTTCCATCCATTTTTTGGCATCGGCATACAGGACATTATAAGCATCTAATCCCATAATTCCTGGTGGTTGTCCGGGTCGGTAAATACCGAAGGGGCTAATACCAAATTTGACATAGGGCTTGACTTGTTTAATCCCTTGGAAGAGACGAGACACCATTTGGTTGACATTTTCCCGTCGCCAGTCTGCCAAGCTCAGAGTACCGCCAGTAGAGCGATAAGCACCATAGGTTTGATTATCGGGGAAAGACTTACCAGCAATGGGATAGGGATAGAAATAATCATCTAAGTGAATGCCATCAACATCGTAGCGTTTGAGTACATCCATGATTACATTGTAAGCTTTGTCTTGTACTACCTTCGCTCCTGGATCCATCCACAATTGATTACCCCAGCGATAAACAACTTCTGGGTTGGTAACAGATATGTGGGGATGGACATTTTTCCCTCGTTTGACAGAAGTTTGGGCGCGGTATGGGTTAAACCAAGCGTGGAGTTCTATACTCCGCTTATGACATTCTGCGATCGCAAACTCTAAGGGATCATAATAGGGATTGGGTGGTTTTCCTTGGGTTCCCGATAACCAATAACTCCAAGGTTCTAACTGGGAGGAATACAAAGCATCCCCTTCTGGTCTAATCTGTAAGAAGACAGCATTAAAATTTAGGGTTTTTAATTTATTTAAAATATTGACTAACTCAGCTTTTTGCTGATTAGCTGAAAGTCCAGCTTTAGAAGGCCAATCACTATTCCATACACTGCCTATCCAGGCTCCCCGCAACTCTCGACGGTGGCTAACTTGGACTGTGTTGAGGATACTTTCCTTAGCTGGGGGGATAACTATATAATCTGAGGCAATTTTTTCCGTCCCCTTCTCCAGAAGTACCATAGCTTGATAGACAATGGCGGAAATATCTGCGCGGGTTGCTGCTAATTGGGGATTCAGTATACTTACGTTGGGATAACTGGCAACTATACCTGCACTGGTGGCAATTGCCACCAGTGCAGGTATAGTTGGGAATATTCGCGGCATCTCGGTAGATTTGAGGTAGGGCTGTAACTAAGTCTGCTGGGATATCTGTTGCTAATTTTAAGCCATTTACTAAGGCGACTAGAGCATCACCTCTAGCAATTTTATTCTTGGGGCGAAAAGTGCCATCTGGATAACCGACAAGGAATCCTGTTTCGTAAGCTTTTTGAATTGCTTTTGCTGCCCAATGGGTGCTAGGGACATCTGTAAATGGTACGTATTCTCGCTGAGTTGGCTGAGTAAATATTGCCATAACAATTGCCGCAAATTCAGCCCGAGAAACCGAGCGATCCGGGCGAAAAGTGCCATCTGGATACCCATTGAGGATACGACGTTCTGCCAAGGCTGCGATAAAGTCTCGCGCCCAGTGGCTTTTTACATCAGGGAAGGGTGTAGAATAAGCTACCATCTTTGATGCCCATTAGCTGGGTTTGCATTGAATATCTTTTGTTATTCTAATCACACTTGTTGTACATTTGTGTCAGGTTATGATTGAAGACAGTCCCGATGAGAAAATTTCACCACCAAGGATAACAATAGCTGTCACCGACTCCCGATTCCCGATTCCCGATTCCCGATTCCCGATTCCCGATTCCCGATTCCCGATTCCCGATTCCCGACTCCCCACTCCCCATTTTCAAGTTAGGAAGAAAACTGCCTTCTTCAACCTTACCCAATTTGCTCAGAAAGTTTAATTTTTTGCAAATCTTCTAAAACTGCTGCTGCTGATTGGTAGCGATCGCTAAAATGATAATTTACCATTTTATCTAAGACTGCCACCAATTCAGGAGTAATTTTTGCCCATTGATGCCATTCCACACAACCAGTTTCGGCATTGGCTGGTAGTTCGTGGGGTGGTATACCTGTCACCGCTTGAATCCCAATCATTCCCAAAGCATAAATATCACTGGACAAGCGAGGATGTCCGGCGAATTGTTCTGGTGGTGCATAACCACGGGTACCAATAGCTACTGTTGCCAGTTCCGTTTGTTCGCTGGTAGGCGGTTGCATGGTTTTTACCGCACCAAAATCAATCAGAACTAAATGATTATCAGCTTGATTTCTAATAATATTACCCGGTTTTATATCTCGATGAATTACCCGATGTTCATGGACAAAAATTAGTATTTGCAAAACTTCTCGCAACATTTTAACTACAAATTTTTCGTCTTGTTTTTCACTTTTAGGTGGTAATTCATCGCTGAGAATTGTTCCCTGAATATATTGTTGAACTAAGTAAAATTCATGATTATCTTCAAAGTATGCTAGGAGGGAGGGAATATGATTATGTTTACCTAAAGCTTCTAAAATTTCTGCTTCTGTATTAAATAATCTCCTCGCAACCTGTAAAAAGTTGGTATCCCTACGTGCTGGCATCAATTGTTTAACAACGCATATAGGATTACCTGGACGCTGGGTATCTGCGGCTAAATAAGTACATCCAAAGCCACCAGAACCAAGGACTTGATTGATTTTATAGCGTCCTCCTAATAAAAAATCTCCTGTTTTCTTTTCTTCTGTATCAAAATGATTGTGTGTATCTTGAATCCCTGTATTGGCATTCAGGAGGGTATTTAATTGTTCAATTGCTTCTTTTTGTGTTTCGACTTGACGCACAATTATTTGGGAATCTTGCTGGGTGTGGTAGTTTGTATAAGTCATTACCCCAATTCCCGTCACGAAGAAGGCAAGAGCAGGGGGAATTACTGGTATCCACAATGCTTGGAAAAACGATACTATACAAATACCGAGCAAACAAATAAAAACTGTTCCTCCTACTATTGCTAATCGTAATGGATGTTGTCGCCAACGCCAGACAACCCCACTACCCAATAATGACCAGCCACAGATCCAGATAAATTCTACCCATTGCGACCAATATTGAATTAGCGATCGCCCATCTAATACAGAGCTAAGTAATTGACTGGCAATTTGAGCATGAATTAGTACCGCCGGCATTCTCGCTGGTTGTGCTGGATCAGCACTGTAAGGTGTATAAAAACCAGGATGGATACTGGCAGCACTAGTACCAATAATTACTAGCTTATCTTTGAATATTCCTGGTTTGACCTGATTATTCAGTACTTCGGTGAGGGTAATCTGGGTAAATTGATTGGGGTGGCGGTAATTTAACAATATTTGATAACCCGCAGCATCTAAAGATTCGTAACTCCCAGAATCAGATGTCAATTGGGGAAAGGTGATTTTTCCCAGTTTAAAAGCATTGGTTTTTTCATGAAAATTATAATCAATACCTTGTTTTTGTAAGTAATCAATTGCTAGTAAGGAAGCAAAAGAAAAATTAGTGGCACATTTTTGATCGTTAGAGGAAGCAAATAATAAGACACGACGGAGAATTACATCTTCATCGGTCATCAGATCGCTAAAACCAATATTTTGGCTGGGTAAATTAGTTGGTGGTGGAATTGCGGGGTTGGCAATAGTACTCATTTTACACAACCCAATCAAATGCTGAGGATTTTTCAATCCCACAGCCAAGTTTTTCTGTTCTGGTCGATAAAGATTTAAACCAATAACTCTTGGTTGAAAAGACTCGATTTTTGTCAACAATTGATTTATAGTTTTATCTGGCAATGGCCAACTTGTTGCTCTTAAATCAGCTTCATTTATAGTGACTAAAACAATACGATGATTTGGCTTTTCTGGAGTACGTAGCCGCAGCATTCGATCATAGGCATTTAGCTCCCACCTTTGCAACCACTTAAGTTCACGAGCACCCAAAATTACAGCACTAACCCCCACACTCGCAATGAGAATTGCTAGTAGCCAATTATTGCGATCGCTGTAAGTTCGTTCCTGGGGAACATTGCGAGTAATTTTGTTTTTGACCAAATTGGCATAGAGTTTTTGTAATATTCCAGTCATCGCAACTTTTTGGCTTGAACCTGAACTGGGTAAATGTGTTGTTAGTTGGTAGTTGGTAGTTGTTAGTTGTTAGTTGGTAGTTTGGTGTTGGGTGTTGAGAAGAGGTGTTTTCATTCTTGATTGTGGGCAAAATTGCCCGTGGGGCTAATATGTAATACTAATTCTATAAAAACGTTTTTATTTATTAAAGTATAATGTACTATAAAAAACCTAGTTTTTCATAGGTAGGGGCACGGGATCTACAATCTTTCAATATATAAAAGTATCTTACTGGTGCCGTGCCCTGATGAAGAATTTATAGCGTTTTTCACTTGCATAGAATACAAACAGAATTGATGAAAGTTTTATGGTCATGGATTTCCATCACACAAAACTGTATTCTACTCAACCTAAAATTGCTATAGGAATCCGGTTTGAAGATTGAAAAAAATTAGGTATTTGTAGGGTGTGTATAGCCCTAGCCCTTTCAGGGCGGCTACGCCAACGGGCATGGCTAAGTGCAAAGCACACGCTGCGCGTTAACGTAGTTCCTCTGTAAGAGGCACGCTAAAGACGTAAGTCGTAACGCACCAAAGCCTGATATGATGGTGAGTTGCGCTCCGCGACAACACACCCTACATCCTGACCCTACTCCCTACTCTCTACTCCCTACTCCCTATTTTGGTGATTATTTTTTCTTCGCTGCGGCTTTAGCAGCTTTAGCGGCTTTTTTCGCAGCTTTTTCTGCCGCGATCGCAGCTAATCGAGCTTGTTCTTTTTCTTCGGCAATTTTGTCGAGATAATAGTGATAGTCCCCAAGATAAACCCGAAATTCTCCATCGCGGATTTCCACAATTTTATTAGCTACTTGAGAAATAAAATAGCGATCGTGGGAAACTACTAGAACTGTACCGTCATAATCCTTAATTGATGACTCCAGCATTTCTTTGGCTGGAATATCTAAGTGGTTGGTTGGCTCATCTAGAATTAATAAATTAGCAGGTGTAAGTAGCATTTTCGCTAAGGCTAGACGTGCTTTTTCTCCCCCACTTAAAGCAGTCACCTGTTTAAACACAGTATCACCACTAAATAAAAATTTACCTAGAAGTGTCCGTACTTCCTCATTTTTCCAATCGGGAACTTCATCATGGATAGTTTCCATGACTGTTTTTTGTAAATCTAATGCTTCAGCCTGGTTTTGTTCAAAATAACCAGGAAGGACATTATGTTCGCCCAAACTAACTTTACCTTCCGTGGGTGGTTCCATACCCATAATCAGCCGTAGTAAGGTTGATTTTCCGGCACCATTGGGGCCCAAAAAGGCTATGCGATCGCCCCTTTCAATCAACAGACTTGTATCTAAAAAGAGAATCTTATCATCATATACATGGGTTAAATCTTTAATTTTGATCACTTCCCTACCACTACGGGGTGCGGGAGGAAACTGAAATTGTAAGGTTTTGACACTAGCTGTAGGTGCATCAATGCGCTCAATCTTGTCTAACTGCTTTTCCCTACTTTTGGCTTGGGTACTGCGGGTTGCACTTGCACGGAACCTTTCCACAAATGCTTGCTGCTTGTCAATTTCCTTCTGCTGACGTTCATAAGCACTCATTTGTGCAGCTTGGTTTTCCGCCTTTTGTTGCAGATATGCGGAATAGTTACCCAGGTAGGTTGTAGAAACACCCCTTTCTGTCTCCACAATTTGGGTGCATAACCGATCTAAAAACTCCCGGTCATGGGAGACTATCACCATCGGCGTATTTAAGCCTTTAAGGTAGCCTTCCAGCCATTCGATAGTTTCTAAGTCTAAATGGTTTGTCGGCTCGTCTAACAGCAATAAATCCGGTGATTGGAGGAGAATTTTACCTAATCCCATCCGCATTTGCCAACCGCCACTAAAAGCACTCACCAAGCGATCGCCATCCTCCTGTTCAAACCCCATTTCTGGTAAGATTTTGCCGATCCGCGCTTCTAAACCATATCCATCCAAAGCTTCAAACTCTCGTTGTAAGCGATCCAACTTGTGAATTAATTCATCTAATTCTTCTGGTGAGGCGTTTTCCAAATCCCGTTGTACCTGAGCTAAAGACTGTTGTACCTGATTCGCTTCTGTAAACACAGTCCAAAATTCTTCTCTCACCGTCCGCGAAGGATCTACTTCAAACTCTTGGTTGAGGTAAGCGATGTGTAAGCTCGCAGGGCGGATAATTTCTCCAGCAGTCGGTTCTATATCCCCAGATACTATTTTTAGTTGGGTAGATTTACCGGCTCCATTGACACCAACTAAACCGATGCGATCGCCTGGTTTAACTTCCCAGTTGATATCCTTGAGAACTTCACCAGTGGGGTATATTTTTTTAATGTGTTCTAATCGCAGCATCAACAAGTCTCCAAGCTAGGTCAGGCAGGTTTAAGGATCGTGTCTTATCTTAACAAAATTTAACTGCAATTTCTGTAGTAGGTTTGTGAGGTTTATGAAGAAATAATTGATTTACAGAATAGATATCTCTACAAAGGTTTTGGTTGACTGAAAAAGAAAAGGATACAAGCCCTCAAATTTATTAGTGGAAAAATTAGAAATAATTGTGCCGCGATGCATAAGCACTCTTTCTCAATAATTCCTTTCTTGATGCAGTCGCTCATGGGAGTTTCCCCCTTGCTCCCTGCTCCCTGCTCCCTGCTCCCTGCTCCCCTGCCTCTTACTGACGCATATTTAATTTTTACCAGAGGTCTAATGGTATGGTGAACGAATAAACCATTTTCGCTTTTTTTGAAGTAATTGGTATGTCTTCTTCCGTTAATTCTGACTTTGAGCAAGCTATCCCGGTTGAAAAGATTCGTTACGACGAACGAGGATTAGTGCCAGCCATTATCCAAGATTATCTAGATGGTACTGTGTTAATGATGGCATGGATGAATCAAGAATCCTTACAGAAAACATTATCTACGGGAGAAACTTGGTTTTGGAGTCGTTCTCGTCAAGAATTGTGGCATAAAGGAGCGACTTCTGGACATATTCAAAAAGTGCGGAGTATGCGCTATGACTGTGATAGTGATGCTTTATTGGTAGGGGTGGAACAGGTAGGAGATATTGCTTGTCATACGGGGGAACGCAGTTGTTTTCATCAGGTAGATAGTCAAATTGATCCCCCTCCAGGAGACAGTTTATCCCAGTTATTTCAAGTCATAGTCGATCGCCGGGATCATCCCCATGAAGGTTCCTATACTTGCAAACTCCTTGCAGGTGGTGATAATAAAATTTTGAAGAAGATTGGTGAAGAATCTGCCGAGGTGGTAATGGCGTGTAAGGATGATCAGCCAGAGGAGATCGCCGGGGAAGTAGCTGATTTGTTTTATCACACTTTAGTGGCTTTAGCTCACCATCATGTTGATTTAAAGGCTGTTTATCAGAAGTTGCAACAGCGACGACGGTGATTTTTGCAGGTAGGAATCAAGAATCTGTATATTTTAAGGATTAATTTTTTACGGAACTTCCAGAATGATGTCAATTATCTGTGTATTTACACAGGCGAATGAATACTACATTGCCTACGCGGGCTAGAAATTTTAGCCCACGCAAGTGGCTTTTGTCCCTGTAGCGATACCTTTCTAGGGTATTGTATAAAAATTGGGGTGCTTCCGTTCTAATAACTTATCCTCATAAAAATATGCAGTTAAAAAAAGTAAGTTCTGCATTTCTAATCGCATTGCTGACAAGTATTGCAGTACCGTTGATGGTGAATTTGTCAGTAATATCCGTGCCCCTGGAAGTACTGGCTGAAACCAAGTATAGCCGTAAACAAGAAGCAGATAGGCTATTAAATCAAGGGTCTAAAAATTGGTATTCCAGTCAGTATAAGGCAGCATTACAATCTTACCAACAAGCATTAAAAATTTACCGAAATATTAAAGACCGCAGGGGAGAGGGAAGGGCTTTAAATGGTCTAGGATGGGCTTACACATCTTTGGGTAACCAAAAACAGGCGATAGAATACTTCCAGCAGAGTTTGTCAATCACACGTGACCTTGGTGACAAAGCAGTGGAGGTGAATTCTCTGGGCGGTTTGGGATATGCTTATAATTCCCTGGGAGATTACAAAAAAGCCATTAATTACTACCAGCAGAGTTTAAAAATCGCCCGCTCCATTGGTGACCAACAAGGGGAGAGTAAATCTCTGGGCGGTTTGGGATATGTTTATAATTCCCTGGGAGATTACAAAAAAGCCATCAATTACCACCAGCAGAGTTTAAAAATCGCCCGCTCTATTGGTGACCAATATTGGGAGGGTGCTTCTCTGGGTCATCTGGGAAATGCTTATCATTCCCTGGGAGATTACAAAAAAGCCATTAATTACTACCAGCAGAGTTTATCAATCGCCCGCTCCATTGGCGATCGTAATGGAGAAGGGAATTCTCTAAACAATCTGGGACTTGCTTATCTCGACTCTGGACAACCAAAACAAGCAGAAAAACATCTACGTAATGCCATTCAAGTCTTAGAATCTCAACGTTCTCTACTTGGTAATAATCACACCCTTAAAGTCTCCTTCTTTGATACCCAAGCTAAAACCTACCGTCTTCTACAACAAACTCTCATCGCTCAAAAACAAAATCACAAAGCCCTAGAAATCGCCGAACGGGGTCGCGCTCGCGCTTTTACTGAACTGATCATTGAAAAACAAAAACTAAAATCTTCTCTTCCCCCTAACATCCAGCAAATTCGTTCAGTAGCCAAAGAACAAAACGCTACCATTGTCTACTATTCCATCGCCTCAAATGACCTCTATATTTGGGTAATAAAACCAACTGGTAAAATTGCCTTCGAGAAAGTTGACCTGAAAGATAAAAGGTTAGGCGACTTTGCAGAAGATGCCCGTACAGCAGCAGCTACCATTGGTGAAGGTCGTTCTCTTCAACGTAGCTTGGCTAATGATTTGATTACTGGTTTGGTTCGCAAAACCCGTTCTGCTGCTTCTAAAACAGGTGATAATCCATCAACTCCATCACCCACTGATCAAGTAGTCCGTCGTCTTGGTTGCAGAGGAAATGTCTGTTTACAGCAGATGTACAACTTACTGATTCAACCCATTGCTGATAAATTACCCACTAACCCAGAAGAGCGTGTAATTTTTGTCCCCCATGAATCCCTCTTCCTTGTCCCCTTTGCTGCTCTGCAAGATAAAAAAGATAAAAAATTCCTGATTGAAAAACACACCATATCAATTGCTCCTTCCATCCAAGTATTGCAATTGACTCGTGACAAGAAGCTGGGATTAAAATCTCAATCATCCAACTCCAGCAACTCTATGGTAGTTGTAGGTAATCCCACTATGCCTAAAGTGAATATTTATGTAGAGCCAGAACAGCTAGATTCCCTACCGGAAGCGGAGAAGGAAGCGATAGAAATAGCCAAAATGTTCAATACTCAAGCCTTAACTGGCAATCAAGCAACTC
>NZ_FYBH01000061.1 GCF_900185595.1 Calothrix rhizosoleniae SC01 | reverse complement strand
TATAGCTAAACCATCTATTGAGGGACATTGCTGTTTATGCAGCTTAAATGGATAAAGTCGAGCTAAGGGCAAAAGAGCAAAAATCGTGTCACATGTTAGCTAACGGATAATTCTTTTAGCTAATTTTTGCTTTTTCGCTGTTTTTGATTTTACTCCACTCATTCAACCGTCACCCCTTCCAACTCTTCATCCGTCAAATCATACAAATCCCTTAACTGCTGCAATTTCTCCTCACTAGCTTGCCAAAAGCCCCTACCATGAGCCTCTAACATCCTGCCCACAATATTGCGAAAGGCTTCTGGATTAGCTTGACACAATTTTTTCGCCATCTCTACATCCAAAGCGTAAGTATCTGCTGCTTGGTCGTATACCCAATCATCAGTAAAATCCACAGTACCGCCCCAACCAATCAACGCTGTCATCCTTTGGGAAATTTCATAAGCACCCCCCGAACCTTGATTCGCCATCGCATCCGCCCATTTGGGATTTAATAACTTCGTGCGGTATTCCATCCGTAGCAAATCATCCAAATTCCGGGGTGTGGTGTCCTTGGAGAAACTTTCCACAAAACTAGCAGTTACCTTCTTCCCTCCTTGTTTTTCCGCCGCCTGCTTCAATCCCCCCGTATTGGCATAATATTCTTGGATATCCGTCAAACCATATTCCACGGAATCAATTTCCTGGACAATGCGATCGCTAGTTTGCAATAATTGTTTCAATACTTGCGGGCGTGCCTGACCCTTATCTTGCTTCCCATAACTGAAAACATTGCGACTTTCCCAAGTATTCGCCAACTCATCCCGAGATTCCCAATTTCCATCCACAACTTGGTCATTTACCAAAGAACCAAAATCACCCGCAGGATTAGAAAACAACCTCGCCGCCACATTCTCCACACCTTGGGACTTTAACGCCAAAGCGTGTTTGCGAATAAAATTCTCCTCTTCCGGCTCCTCCGCATCCGCCGCTCGTTGAAACAAATCATCCAACAACTCAATAATATTCACAAACGTATCGCGGAAAATTCCCGATAAGTTCCCCAACACATCAATCCGGGGATGTTCCACCTCACTGACGGGCTTCAACTCATAACGGACAATTCTTCCCGTCCCTTCCTTTACAGGTTCAGCCCCCACCAACTCCAACAGAATTCCTAGGGACTCACCCTTAGTCTTAATCGCATCCAAACCCCATAACAACACCGCCACCGTTTCCGGATATGTGCCATGCTCCTGTAAATGCTGCTGAATAATCTGCTTACCAATCTCCCTTCCCCGCTCATAAGCCCCTGCAGAAGGCATTCTATAGGGATCTAAAGCATGAATATTTCTGCCCGTAGGTAAAACTCCGGCTCCATCTCGTAATAAATCACCACCAGGAGCCGGGGGAATATACTCCCCATTCAAACCCCGTAACAGATTTGTCAATTCATCCGTACTCTGCATCAATAAATCTCTAATGACTCCCTCCTCTTCTCTCCTCTTCCTCTGCTTTTTCCTCTTCTTCCCCAAAATAAGCCTGCAAATATGAACTCATCTCCTCATCATCTGGGGCTGAACCTAAAACATGTAACCCGGAAGAAAACAATCGATTCTCCAACACCTGCAAATACTCATATACCTCCACCAAATAATCATCAAAAGCATGATTACTAAACATCCGCACATTCTCCGGACTAAAAGCAATCCCTAGCTTCCTCCCTTCCGCAAATGGACAATCAGCATCCAAACCTGTATCCACAATTTTCTTGCAAATCCCCTCCTTCAACAGATAATTCTTCTGGGTATCCTCCCGATATTCAGCAATCAAATCCCGTAGCGCCACCAACTCCTTATACAACCCCGCCCGTCCATAGGGAGGTACATTGTGAGAAATCAACAACCCATAACCACGACGCTTCGCCAAAATCGACTCAGACGGATTATTTGCTGCATATATATACAGGTTTGGTAAATCACCCAGTAAAATATCTGACCAAGAATAACCAGTATTTCCCAGAGGCGAACCGGGCAACCATTCCACCGTCCCATGCATCCCAAAATGCACCACAGCATCCGCCTCAAATTCATTCTGTAACCACTTATAGAAAGCAGCATATTGGGGATGGGGAGTCATGTCCCGTTCAAACATTAACCGCATGGGATCACCTTGTATACCTAAAGGTGGCTGTACCCCAATCCAAATATTTCCCAACTCCACACCACCAACATGAAATTCATTCCCGTAAGTCTTAATCCCACTCCCTGTCAAGGACTTCCACTGCTTCTCAATCCGGGATACTTGCAGATACCCCAACCACTTCTCTAGTTGACGCACATTCACAGTAGTTAGAGAATTTTCCTCATCCAGAGGTTCCCAGACATAGGAAGAAGAACTTTGCCCTTCTAAGTTTTGGGGTGAGATATCCTCATCCGCCTCTTTTACCCAGCGAATTAACTCTTCCCCATCTTCCGGTAACTCCCCAACGTCATAACCCTCAGCCTTTAAAGCCTCCAGGAAATTCATCAAACTACGAGGTACATTTAACAACGCCGCCGTCCCCACCGCACCATATCCAGGGGGAAACCCATACAAAATCACAGCAATCTTCCTCTGGGATGATGGTTTCCGCCGCAACTTAATCCAACTTTGTACCCTGCCAATTAACCGTTGTACCCTTTCTGGAACCAAATAAATATCCTCTCCCACCAAACCACCGAGAGGAACCGTATCAATTGCCCCATCCAACTCTGGTAAAGCGTATAAAACTACACTCTGCAAACCGCCAATTCCTTGGCGCGTCCAGGAGTAAATATCTTGAATTAATAGAGGTGCAGCGACGATATAAGGGACATTTTTCGCTGTCAGAATGCGTTTTGCTACTTCTACCTGTCTCCCGGCTTCCATAGAGCCTGCTGGGCCACCTACTAAAGGAAAACCGATGGTAGAGACAATCCCATCCACTTTTACTGCTGCTGGAGACAAAGAAGCAATTTCCACATTACCATCTTGACGTTGCTGGGTTTCATATTCAGTAGTCATCCAATCCCGCACAGCCACATGTCCTTCCACTCCATTGATAAAAATCGGTAGGGGAATTAAGTCAGCTTTTTCAAAATAGTGAATTAGTTGATTGATATATGGCTGTTTGGTAATTACGTGCTTGCGGTAGAGAATAATACCGACTACAGGGAGATGGGAAGAATTTGTGATTCTTGGTTGATACCACTCTAAATATTCTTTTGGCGATGTAAAATACCCTTGATAATCGGGATGCAGTAATCCCATATTCGGGGTTTCTACGGGTGGGGGAATGTCTCCAACCTGCAACCCCAAGTACTTTTCCCCTATTATCCAAAATAGGGCAGCGACATTATCAAAACCACCAGCATTCCAATAACCATAAATAATTAACCAATTACGTAAATCTTGAACCTTGCCAATGGGGATAAATTTTAATAACTTTGGCCCTACCTTTAAAAAACTCAAATAACCAGCAAGTTTATCTTCCTCCCTGCCATTACTGAACTTATCAAGTATAAATTTAACTGGTTTGGGCATTCCCTTGGGTTTATCCCCGATGGCAAAAGCACCCAACTTAGTCAAACTCATCAACTCCAAAGCCGACTCAAACACCAGACGGATAGGAATTTGAGAAATGCGATCGCGTAACCAAACCACTTGGTCATAATCAAACAGCAAACTACCAAAAAACACATCTGCACCATCTAGGGCGGCTTCCACCTCACTCTGGTGGCTGGTAATGGCGCGATCGCTAAACACCCGCACGTCTAAATTTTGACACCGGGTGGTTGCCAAGGAGGCGGCTTTCCTGTATAAATCAGCGTTGAAGGATTCAAACCCAGCAATCAAGACAATGCGTTTCATGCCCTTATTTTAAAAATATTTCTTTACTTCCATTTTAAAGGAATGTCACAAATGAATGATGATTACTGTTATTTATACAATCTAGTACATTCATATACTGAATTTATTCATGTATTCAGCAAACAATATCCCCTAGTCTGTTAAATCAGAAACATTCGTCAAAAATAACTGAGGTATAAATAATGGAATTAATGAAATTTGGCATTGACATCGGACATAATTCTTCCCCAGATATTGGAGCCCAAGGCATAAAGTTTGAAGACAATTTAACTTTAGATGTAGGGAATCGAGTTATGACCAAACTCAAAGCTTTAAACCATCAGGTGATAAACTGTAAACCACAAAGATCCAGGTCAATTACCGATTCTCTTTCTACTAGATGTAATATCGCTAATGCCAATAGAGTTGATGTATTTGTCTCTATTCATTTTAATGCTTTTAATGGTTTGGCAAACGGTACAGAAGTATATGCAATCAGTGATAATGCCAGGAAAAAAGGTCAGCCAGTCCTTGATGAAATCACCAAGTTAGGATTTTTTAGACGTGGTTTAAAAAATGGCTCCCATTTGTATGTCCTCAAAAATACCAATATGCCCGCCATTCTTGTAGAATGTTGCTTTTGTGATGCTCGTAAGGATATGAAGCTTTTTGATCCAGAAACAATGGCAAATGCAATTGTCAAAGGATTAGCTGGTAAATTACCTGATGAGAATGAGCCTATTATTCATATACCTGATGAAGAAGATAATCCTAGCACAGCCGTATTGCGATTACAAAAGGCTTTAAATCGATTGAAAATTCCCGGTAAAAATGGACGATCCTTAGTAGAAGATGGGATTATTGGTGCACAAACAAAAACAGCTGTACAAAATTTACAAAGAATTACAGCAATTCAACAAACAGGAATTGCTGGAGATACAACTTGGAAAGGAATTAACCAAATTTTATCAAAAAGAGTCCTCAGAAGAAATCATGCTGGAGGAATAGCAGTTAGATATATACAATATCGTCTCGGTGCTGAGAATGATAGTATTTATGGTCCACAAACAGAAGGCTTAGTCAAACGATTTCAACAACAAAATGGCTTAGTTGCTGATGGCATTATTGGTAATATGACTTGGACTAAATTCATTGGTTAATTGAGAAGTGAGCGTGAATTTATCGTTATTTTTGCAAGTGCGGGGAATGCATCATGGCTTTTAATGTGAGTGCTTTACGATTGCCACTAATTAGAAGAGGTTCTAATAATCCTTTTGTATTAGCTTGGCAAAGATTTTTACGGGATCAAAAATTACCAGTGGGTACTCCTGATGGGGACTTTGGCTGGAATACATATCGCGCCACTCGCACCTACCAACAAAACAATAATTTGGGTGCTGATGGTGTTGTTGGTAACAATACTTATAATGTAGCTCTCCAACAAGGACTTTTATCTTTACTTCCCAACATCAGTAGTAACAGTTTACTCAGTTATCTGAGATTTGGTGAAACAGAGGTTAAAGATATCCAACGCAGTTTAAACCAGATAGCACAATTACCCCCTCCCTTGACTGTAGATGGAGATTTTGGTCCTAGAAGTAGTAAAGGATTGGCAGAGGCGTATAAAAAGCGGGATGTGCGTCTACGTGGGGAATTAGAAGATGCCCTGAGTGATAATACTAAGAAAAAATTAGGGTCTGATTTGACTCCCGCGTTGGATATCTTTAATGACTATGCAAAAAAACAGAGATTTCGCCTGAGTGGAGAACATTGGCATAAACAGTTCCCCACAAGCATCTCTATTTCTTCCTTAACTCCTTCATTCCGTTGGCGGGTACAAGCTTTTGAAAAAGCACTACGGGATGCGGGTTGTAAAATTATAGTGACTACGACTGTCCGCCCCCGACAACGGGCTCACTTAATGCATTATGCAGCTAAAATAGACCGCAGACAAATTTCCCCTTGGCGCGTACCCCGTCTGAGGGGATTAGATATTGACTGGGTGCATTACACTAATGCGGGTTCCTTACGAGCTGCTCAGGATATGGTGGATGCTTATGGGCTTGGTGGTAATCCTGTATCCTTGCGTTCTAACCATATTGTAGGTAAGGCTGTGGATTGGATTATTACCTGGGAAGGGACAATTCAAGTCAAAGATGCTAGGGGTAGAATGATTCGTGTTAGTAGTCCTCAAGTGGGAGCATTTAATCGGCAATTGTGGAATGTAGGTAGATCCTATGGAGTCCTGAAGTTAGCTACAGATCCACCCCATTGGTCATTTAATGGCTATTAGGTTATCTAATTTTGGATTTTAGATTTTAGATTTTAGATTGTGGATTTCTCTTTATCTCCCTATCTCCTCATCTCCTCTGCATCCCGAATAGATTGATTATTTTTTATTTGGAAGTCCCTTACAGTCCTTCTGGAGTTTTATTTTTATAACTGAAAGAAGGACTAAATACATGGTAAAAATGCAGTAAAATCACGATTATTTTTTGCTCACAATGGGCAAACTTCGTCATATAGCACTACGCATATATTTTGAGACATTGTTGCAGTTCCAAACCCATGCTCAGTAAACTTATTATTTATGATTTATTACTTATTACTTGCGTGTATCCCTATAATCCTGTATGACTAAAAATATTTCTTCGTATTTTTAACAATGCCACTAAAACATATTAACAACGCCTGAATTAATGATTTTTGCGATAAATTGATATTTAACATTCCACCTGAGTTGGGATTGCAGCATAGCTACAAATTTGAGAATTGAAACAGTGACATAAATTACTGTAAATCCATGAGCAGGTCTTATATATTGACAATAACTACAGTGTGAATCTCTGAAATCCAGTGCTGGCTATATCACAGAATATCTGTAAATTAGCTAGCATTTGTGATCTACATTTTTACTGCAAATGAAAATATTTGAAGATTGACATTGGCAACAATTGCTAGATTCTATTTGATTCACAATTCATTTTGTGATCAGATTGTATCTTAATTTTGTTTTTATATACAATTGTCAACTAATTAATTTTTGGTGAATACCCCTCTGCAAAACTGTAGTTGGTAACCAGCAGTTTAGTGAGGGCTACCATCGTGATGTCAAGAAATTAACCATCAGTAAAATATTTAATTTTTTGCAATATTTCTATGATATGAGTTTAATTCTTTTCTGATGACTCAAATTTATTCAATACTAGCAACACCTGAATTAATTAACGATGACTCAAACTCTTGATTCACTGCCATTGGAGTATGGTCAACGAATCTTATGCGTTTACTCCAACCTTAGCAATCAAATCCTCATTGCTCGAATTTCTAACATTCCTGGTTGGTACTTTGAGCGAGTGGTATTCCCTGGAGAACAGCTACTATTTGAAGCTTTACCAGAAGCTGATTTGGAAATTCATATAGGTCAGAAGAATGAAGTTATTTTAGCAGAAAAACTTCCCTGTGCTCAATTGCAAGTTACTTGATCATTACAGGGTAATGTCATGTCCGCCTGATTACTTATGATATTGCCATCCATGCAAAAATAACCCAAACTCTTTCTCCCCCTGCTCCCCGCCCCCTGCTCTCCTGCATTCCAAGTGATTGATTATTTTTTTATTTGGAAGTCCTTTATGCTTGGGTATAATTCCTTCACAAAAATACATAATGAAGTAAGATTAGGTAATCATACTTTTGTATTTTAATCCGAAGGGTTCCCAGCAACTTATGCAACTTCCGCTTCGTGCATCCCAATTCCCATCAGCACCTTTACTGTTAATTGCACCCTTTTTCTTCTGGGGTACAGCAATGGTGGCAATGAAAGGAGTGATACCCCACACAACACCACTTTTTATGGCGGGAGTACGCTTGTTGCCAGCAGGAGTGTTGATTTTGATCGTAGCAGCATTTATGGGTAGACCACAGCCCCAAGGATGGAAAGCTTGGCTGTGGATTACCCTATTTGCTTTGGTCGATGGAACCTTATTTCAAGGCTTTCTCGGAGAAGGATTAGTCAAAACAGGTGCTGGTTTGGGTTCGGTGATGATTGATTCTCAACCCTTAGCAGTTGCTTTAATGTCTTGGTGGTTATTTCAGGAGAAGATTGGTTTATGGGGATGGCTAGGTTTGTTGCTGGGGGTAACTGGTATTAGTCTGATTGGCTTACCTGATGAATGGATTTTCAATAGTATTTCCGGTTTTATTCCCTTCCTCTCTCACTCATCTACGAATGATATACCCGTCTCCTTTTTCGCAACGGGTGAATGGTTGATGCTACTAGCGGCATTAAGTATGGCGCTAGGAACCATCTTAATTAAGTTTGTCTGTCGCTATGCCGATCCGGTCACTGCCACGGGATGGCATATGATTATTGGGGGTTTACCATTGTGGGGACTTTCATTCTTCACAGAAAGTGATCCTGTTGTTAATCTGATCCCTGCTGATTGGATTGCCCTAGGTTATGCTACCGTATTTGGCAGTGCGATCGCCTACGGCTTATTTTTCTATTTTGCTTCTGCGGGGAATCTGACTAGTCTTAGTTCTCTCACCTTTCTCACCCCTGTATTTGCTTTAATATTTGGTCATTTGTTGCTCAATGAAGTTCTTAGCCCCTTGCAGTGGATAGGGGTAGCTATCACCCTCATCAGTATTTATTTAATTAATCAGCGAGAAAAATTAGCTGGTGCTAGTCAGCAAGTGGTTGAGGTGGATACAAATACAACTCCACAGCCAGCAATATTGGCAACTTCCGAACGGGGTTTACAAACTGTAAATTTAACAGTCAGAGAATCGGAACCAGAAGTTTTGCCCTAAATTCTACGGAAGTCAACTAAGATACATGTAAAATAAGTTAACAGTCTGCAACAAAGCTACATTAGGGTGTATTGATAGCTATTTTTTCTAATTAAAATTTATTTGTGTACCTTGTTCACTGATTTCTTTACTGGGGAAAACCTTTTGTATGAAGCTTTGCACCCATCCTATTCCCATCTTTATCTATTTAACTAGCTGGATATTTTACCCAATTCCAGCCAGTGCATTTTTTTATGGTGTTACCCATAGTAATTTATTTGCTCAAAGTATTTCTGCGAATATTCTTTACCTTGGTAGTCAAGGCAAAGATGTAGAACAATTACAAATACAGTTGCAAAATTTGGGGTACTACAGTGGTGCGATCGATGGTAAATATGGTGTAGCTACGAGAAATGCTGTATCTAAATTTCAACAAAAACAAAATTTATCAGCAGATGGTAGTGTAGGTAATGCCACCAGAAAGCAATTGCAAGTACAGGTAAAAAAAGCTAGTAGCTTACTTACCACCGCAAACCCAAAATTAACCAAAAATCCACCCCAATCATCGGGTAATAATTTTGTGTGGTGGTCATTAATGGGGGTAGGTTTTTTAGGTAGTATTGGTGCATTCTTGTATTGTGTCCAATGGTTTTCTCAGAAAAGAAAGTTACACCATACAGATATTGACCAAACTGATAGTATCCATAATCAACAGTTGCTAAAACCATCAGTTACAACATTGGATTCTGCGGTAGAAAATCAAGCATTGTCAGTAACTACACCAAAAGAATTACAACTCTCGTCTCCCCAAACCCAGTTATTACCATCACAACCAACCTCCCAGTTAGCAAAAGTAAATATTGTGGACGAGTTAGTCACAGACTTAGGTAGTCAAGATGGGAGTCAACGACGCAAAGCAATCTGGAATTTAGGACAGCATGGAGATTCGCGAGCAATTCAACCCTTAGTTGACTTAATGGTAAATGTTGATTCCCAACAACGTAGTTTAATCTTGGCTGCTTTGGCAGAAATTAGTACCCGTAATCTCAAACCCATAAATCGGGCTTTAGCTATATCCTTACAAGATGAAAGTCCCCAAGTGCGACAAAACGCTATCCGGGACTTGACCCAGGTGTATGACATAATGGCTCAAGTAAGTCAGATGCTTTACCACGCTACGGAAGATGCTGATGGGGAAGTACAAGCCACAGCTAAATATGCTTTAGAAAAAATGAATCGGATGCGCTGTTTGCCGAATAATTTCTCTGCTTCATCACCCAAGTCGCTGGAATCAGAAATAAATTGAAGAGTATGATTTGAGACTCCCTAACCTCCATACCAGATTAGGGGCTTTTTATCAATTCAAATCATGCCTTGTTTAACAAAGGAAACCCTAACTGTTCTCTTTGTTCTACATACATATGGGCTACCTTTCTGGCTAAATGACGAATTCTACCAATATACCGCGTCCTCTCTGTGACAGAAATCACACCCCTTGCATCTAATAAGTTAAAAGCGTGGGAGCATTTAATTACATAATCCAAGCTGGGTAATACCAGACCTTTCTCTGTTAATTGTTTAGCTTCTTCCTCATACAGATTAAATAGTGTTAACAACATTTCTGGATTAGAAGCCTCAAAGTTGTAAGTACACTGTTCAATTTCACCTTGGAGATGTACATCTCCATAATTCAAATTGTCCGTCCATTGAATTTTTGTCATCGCCTCCACACCCTGGAGATACATTGCCAACCGTTCTAATCCATAGGTAATCTCAATGGATACTGGACGACAATCAATCCCACCACACTGCTGGAAATAGGTAAATTGGGTCACTTCCATTCCATCTAGCCATACTTCCCAACCAGTACCCCAAGCGCCAACTGTGGCATCTTCCCAA
This sequence comes from Calothrix rhizosoleniae SC01, assembly GCF_900185595.1. Lineage (GTDB taxonomy): Bacteria > Cyanobacteriota > Cyanobacteriia > Cyanobacteriales > Nostocaceae > Calothrix_A > Calothrix_A rhizosoleniae. The sequence continues at coordinate 40,575 of NZ_FYBH01000061.1, read as the reverse complement.
TTATCTTCCACAAATCGCACATCGTGGTCTTCTGGACGAATACCTAAAGCCAGCAAGGAATCTAAATAAATTTCTTGAACATTATCTGGTGAGGGTTTAATCAAAACTTGATACTGATAATAATGTTGAAAGCGACTAGGATTTTCACCATAGCGCCCATCGGTGGGACGACGGCAAGGTTCTACATAGGCAACAGACCATGGTTCGGGTCCTAATGCTCTTAAAAAGGTATGTGGGTTTTTAGTGCCAGCTCCCTTTTCCATATCATAGGATTGGGCAATTAAACAACCGCGCTGACTCCAGAATTGATTTAATACAGCTATGACTGACTGAAAATTCACAATCAACTTTCCTTAACAACTATCAATTATATGACTACGGGTTTCGGTAGTCCTCTAGAGCAATCATCAATCCTGTGGGAGGTGTGGGGAGTGATGGAGTGAGAGAGTGATGGAGTGATGGAGTGATGGTTGATGGTTGCTAGTTGCTAGTTGCTAGTTGATGCTTGATATTTAGTTATTTCATCTCCCCACACTTCCCACACTTCTTTCACTCCTTCCCTCTTTCCCTCTTTCCCTCTTCCCCTCTTTCTCTCTTTCTCTCTTTCCCTCTAAAATTGTTGGACAGATTGTTGTGCTTCTCTGTATAAATGGTGGGCAATGCGAAACATTTCTAGTCCTGCGTGTAGGTAACTTTCATCGTAACTGAGGGGAAAATACTCCAACTCATTTAAACCGTCATTAATTTGATTGAGACAATAGTAAAAATGGGCTGCGGTTCTGGCTAGGCTGGGGGGATTGGGTAGGGAACGAAATGTGAATTGAGCCTGTTTAATTTTTTCTCGGCAATTTTGCAGATAATCCTGAAATTCTTCTAATAGTTGATCATCAAATGGATCAGCAGACAATTCGTTAATTTGTTGTTTCAGGGAATTGAGAATGGGGCTGAGGAGGCTATTTAAAGGGTGATAAACAAGACGTAACCATTCTTCAATTTTTTCATCAGTAGTTTTACCAGTACGTCTTTTAGTTTGGTGTTTTTTTTGAACTTCTACTGTACGCTCTTGCCTAGAAGAATAGCTAGAAGCATAGGATTTGTGGTACTGATAATGAATTTGTCGATCATAAGATTTGCGAGTGCTAGCATCCCCTAACACTTCATAGGCCGCATTAATACGGATAATATCCTCCCGATCCACAGTTTCCTGGTTACTGTCAGGATGATACTGTTTTACCAAGCGGCGATAGGCTTGTTTAATCTCCGCTTGGCTGGCATTGGGACTGACGTTTAAAGTTTGGTAATGATTAGAATCTGCCATGATTCTAATTTACCTTTAGTTGACCCCAGCTGTAACCTTGGGTTCTAAATCTTGAAACAAGGGTGTGCTTAAATATCTTTCTCCAAAGCTTGGTTGAATCATCACAATTAAGCGTCCTTGATTTTCTGGACGTTGGGCAATGCGAATAGCTGCACATAGGGCTGCACCAGTAGAAATACCTGATAGTAAGCCTTCTTCCTTGGCTAAACGACGACCATAAGCGATCGCTTCTTCGTCGGTAACACTAATTACATCATCGATTAATTCTACTTTCATCACTTGCGGAATAAATCCAGCACCAATACCTTGAATTTTATGGGGTCCTGGTTTGCCTCCGGATAATACTGGGCTGTTGGCTGGTTCCACTGCGATCGCTTTAAACCCTGGTTTGCGAGCTTTTAATACTTCTGCTACCCCAGTAATTGTACCTCCAGTACCGACCCCTGCCACAATCATATCTACTTTTCCGTCAGTATCCTCCCAAATTTCCTCGGCGGTGGTTTGCCGATGAATTTCAGCATTGGCAGGGTTGCGAAACTGTTGCAACATATAGGTATGTGCCGTCTTATCTACTATTTCTTGGGCACGGCGAATTGCTCCACTCATCCCTTCACTCCCAGGAGTCAGTTCTAATTCTGCCCCATAAGCCCGTAACATTGCCCTTCGTTCACTGCTCATGGTTTCTGGCATAGTTAAAACTAATCGATATCCCTTAGCAGCAGCAGCCATTGCTAGGGCGATACCCGTATTCCCAGAAGTTGGTTCTACTAATATGGTTTTCCCCGGAGTAATTAACCCTTCTTTCTCCGCAGCTTGAATCATATTTACCCCAATTCTGTCTTTGACTGAAGCGGCTGGATTCATACTTTCTAACTTGACCACTATCTGGGCTACACAACCTTCAGCTTGGGGAATCCGGTTTAATTGTACCAAGGGTGTACGACCAACAAGTTCTGTGATGTTATGGGCAATTTGCATAATTAATTCTCAATTCAAATTACTATCAAAAGTTTGCTGATTATATTAAATACTTACAGAATTTGGCGCAAAACCAACGAAAAGTCAGGGGCTTGTATTCTTTTACTCTTCTGTAAATCTAAAATCTAAAATTGAATGACTCACTTAAAATTAGATGTAATACATGATATTTAGATGGCGACGTGCATCTCTTTTTTCACACAAGTCAGCTAAGGTATAGGTTGCTAAAACAGAATTAGCAGCCTGACAGGCTTCTTGCCATATTTCCCCAATGACGCTGCCATCAGCTGTTTTAAATTGAGTTTCCCCTTCATTTTTGTTCACCTTATCCAACCCTTCTAAGCAAGCCAAAATCTCGAAAAGGTTGATTTTCCAAGGATCTCTAGTCAGCAGATAGCCACCTTTAGAACCTCGTTGGCTCTTAACTATGCCACCTCGCCTCAAAGTTGCCAGTAGTTGCTCCAGATAGCGATCTGGTATATTTTGTTGTGCGGCAATCTGTCGAATTTGCATAGGTTCTCCGCTTTGATAGTTGGTTGCTAGTTCTAGCAGAGCCAGTATTGCGTATTCAGATTTACAGGATAGTTCCACAAGCTGCTTTGATGAAAGTTAAGAGTGAAGAGTTAGGAGTTAGGAGTAAAAATTTCTAACTTATACTCTCAATCCATAACTGTTCTAGTATACTCCGGTTCTCCACTGGGGTTTGTTGATTTCAGATTAGGAAAATGAAAAAACCGCATATTGGCGGACTGAATATCAAACTATTTTGGATTTTGGATTTTGGATTTTGGATTGACTTCATGTCTAATACCAATTCAAATAATGTTTGCGACACATACATTTTTCGTAAGGGTACAGCATCCAAAATCTTTTGGTATGTATAAATTATCTTACTGGTGTTGTGCCCCTACCCATCTGTCCCATTATTTTTTCAAAATGGTATAAAGTCGCGAATCTTACCAATATTTTTGCGGACTACTGAAATTATTACCGCCTTGTGCCTATGCATGGCTGCACAATTATTGATTATTTGTCCATAAAGTAAATTTAGGAACTTGTATATTTTTATCCTTTGGTAAAATTTTTAACTTGTTTTTGGCAAATTACAAATCAAATAGGATTTTTGTATAATTGATCCTAGTCACCTATCCTACCAGGGATAAGAGCCATTATGAATTACGAGTTTTGGAATTATTATTCTCAGGCTGGGATTTTCCTTGTTGCTGTTCGCCTTGATGCAATTGTTGCCTTCCATTACGTATAATCCGCATCATATCTTGAAGCTGCTGTTCAATATTTACTAGAACCCCATCAGCATATTTATCGGCACCCTGTTCAATAGCTGTTGCTTCTGCAAAAGCTTGACGTTGCATTTCCTCTAATTCTTGTTGACAAGCCCGTCGTTGCCGATCGATTTCTGCCAGAGTTTCTTGCATCATTTCTTCACACTCTTGCTGTACTTGATGACGCAACTGAGCTGCTTCTTGCTGGGCTTGGTGAATGATATCGCTTTCATCTAAAATTTGTGCCCTTTTACCTTGTGCAGCATCAACAATTCGCTGACCATATTCTTCAGCTTCTAAAAAAATTTCTTCTTTTTGCTGGATAATCATCGCTGCTTCTGCAAAAGCTGACGGTAAAGCAACTCGAATAAAGTCTAGATGATCTAGTAACTTTTCTTCATCTATCAGAGTTTTAGCAAACAAAGGAATGCGAGTGCTTGTCAGGATCATTTCTTCCAAGCGGTTGAGTTCTTGCTGAATATCTATGCTTTCTGTTCCCCCTTCTTCTCCGGGGGAGACTCCGTTAGGGAACTCTGGTGAGGGAGGGGTTTTTCCGTTTGTATAGTTGGGTTCGATGTTGTATTCTTTTGGGCGTAGCATTGGTAAATCTCTAGAGCAACATGGGGGGGGACAAGATGATCGACGGAACCGCCAAATCTTGCAATCTCTTTTACCACACTACTACTTAAAAAACTATATTCATTTGACGTAGCCAAAAAAACAGTTTCTATTTGAGTAGATAGGGTTTTATTGGTGTGAGCCATTTGTAGTTCAACTTCAAAGTCAGAAATTGCCCTCAGACCTCTCAGCAAGACTCCTGCATGGCGTATTTTGGCATAATTCACGGTTAAGCCATCAAAACTATCTGCCTCAACATTAGATAAATTTTTGGTGGATAGACGAATTTGCTCTAATCTTTGTTGTACTGTAAATAATGGTGTTTTGTTGGGATTACGTAATACAGCTACTATCACATGGTCAAACAGCCTTGCGCTACGCTGAATAATATCGAGGTGTCCTAAGGTCACAGGGTCAAAACTACCTGGATAAACTGCAATCACAATCTTTTTGATACCTCGCTTGTTTTGGAAGAGATTATAGCTAACGCCGATTAGCTTGTCCTGAATTCAGGTTTTTGGGCGTTGCTGATCACAGCTATGATTTTGCCCTAATCCCCTATTCCGGTGGATTGAGGGGTTATTAATCGAACAATAAAAATAAATTCACACTGCAATTCAGCAACGCCGAATTTTGGTTGTTTTTATCTGGGAAGATAATTTCATTGCCTATTTTTCCTCACAGACAACTTAAAATCTATTCTATAACTTTTATTATCCCCCAGGCGATACATTACGTCTCTAAGCAACTGATAATTTTGTATACTACTTTCTTCTAGGTATTTTTGCATGGTGCTGGATCTTTCCACATTGCCCTTGGCTTTTCAGTTTACTTCTCCCGGTCCAATTCTGGTAAAATTGGGGGCAATTACTATTCGTTGGTATGGTTTATTAATTGCTACAGCCGTATTAATTGGTGTTAACCTGTCCCAATATTTGGCGAAACGCCGCCATGTAAATCCGGATTTGCTCAGTGATTTAGCTATTTGGTTGGTAATTGGGGCAATTCCTGGGGCAAGGCTATACTATGTAATCTTTGAATGGCAAAAATATGTTTCTCATCCAGAGCAAATCATTGCCATTTGGCAAGGAGGGATTGCCATTCATGGGGCGATTATTGGTGGTGCGATCGCGGCTCTAATTTTTGCTAAACTAAATCGGGTTTCTTTCTGGCAACTTGCTGATTTAGTTGCTCCTTCCCTAATTTTAGGACAAGCTATTGGTCGTTGGGGTAATTTCTTTAATTCTGAAGCTTTTGGCAGTCCCACTGATTTACCCTGGAAGTTATATATTCCCTTGGTTCGTCGTCCCCCAGAATTAGCTAATTTTGAATATTTTCATCCCACATTTCTCTATGAGTCTCTGTGGAATGTAATGGTATTCCTATTGTTAATGTTTATATTTCTGCGGGGTTTGCGGAATAAATCAAAGCTGAAGGTTGGAACATTAGCTCTACTTTATTTACCAACTTACAGCCTAGGAAGACTATGGATTGAAGGTTTGCGTACTGATAGCCTCATGCTAGGTCCTCTAAAAATGGCGCAAGTTATCAGTTTAGTGGGTATTGGTTTGGGTTTGGCTGGTTTGGCTTGGTTATATGTGGTTAAACGTCAATTACCTGACGTTGTTTCTCCCAACAAAAGTGATTAAGTACAAAAAATGCCCCAGAGTATTCTCTAGGGCTTAACCAGGGTGCATCTACCACTTCTATCTACTAGGAAAAGGGTTCCAATCCGGAAAGGTACTGAGAAAATCTCGAAAAAATTTTTTTCCGGTATTTCTTGCCCATTTCAGATAAAAAATAATACTTAAATCTATTGCTGTAAATAATACATGAAAAGTCTAAAATCATCTGTGTATATCGTGGGTGCTGGCCCTGGTAACCCAGACCTGTTAACAGTTAGAGCCCAAAAAATTTTGGAAAGCGCAGATGTTATTTTGTTTGCAGATTCTTTAGTACCCGCAGAGATTTTAGACTTGTGTAAATCTGATGCAGAAATTATTCGGACTGCCAATAAGACCTTAGAAGATATTCTGCCGATTATGATTAAGGAAGTGCGATCGCATAAATCAGTGGTTCGTCTTCATTCTGGGGATCCCAGTCTTTATAGTGCGATTCACGAACAAATGCAGCTCTTAGCAGAGGCAGATATCCCCTTTGAGGTTGTACCTGGGATCAGTGCTTTTCAAGCTGCTGCTGCGAATTTAAAAGTAGAATTAACTGTTCCTGGGTTGGTGCAGACTATTATCCTTACCCGCATTAGTGGGCGCACACAAGTCCCAGCGAGGGAAGAATTAACTAGCCTTGCTGCCCATCAAGCTAGTCTATGTCTGTATTTGGCGGCGCGTCATGTAGAAAATGCCCAAACACAGCTTTTAGAACATTATCCCCCAGATACCCCCGTTGCAATTTGTTATCGTCTAGGCTGGCATGATGAAAAAACTTTCATTGTCCCCCTCAATCAAATGGCAGATTGTACCCATCAAGAAAAATTGATTCGCACTACCCTATATGTGATTAGCCCTGCATTAAGGGAAGTTAAAGCACGCTCCCGTTTATATCATCCAGAGCATAGCCATTTATTTCGCCCTAGGGGAGGAGGGGAGGAGTGAGGGAGTGAGGGAGTGAAGGAGTGTGGGGAGTGTGGGGAGCAGGGGAGCAGGGAGCAGGGAGCAGGGAGCAGGGGAGCAGGGAGCAGGGAGCAGGGGGACAAGGAGAAGAAATTTTGATAGTTAACCATCAACCACCAACCAACAACTAACAACTAACAACCAACAACTAACAACTAACAACTAACAACTGTTACCTGAATAACTGAAATCCGATACACTTAAACATGTGAAATTAATTAGGGGAATTAACTGATGCTGGACGAGCAAGCTAAAAAAACCATGTTGCGGAAAATCCCCCACGGTTTGTATATCTGTGGTGTGAAGGATGGAGAAGAAGTCAATGGCTTTACAGCTAGCTGGTTAATGCAAGCTTCTTTTCAGCCTCCCTTAATAGTCAATTGTGTGAAGCAAGATTCTAAATCCCATCAAATGATTAAAAATAGTGGGGTGTTTGCTATCAGCTTTCTAGAAGATGGACAAAAGGATTTAGCACAAAAGTTCTTTAAGCCCATGCGCCGGGTGGGTGATAAATTTGAGGATGTGGAATTCTATCTCGGTGAAACTGGTTGTCCCATCATTTCTGACTCTTTAGGCTATGTAGAATGTACAGTTGTTGATGCTGTAGAAAAAGGCGATCATACTGTTTATGTCGGTGAAGTCATCGCTGCTGGAGTTCACCGTGAAGGAGAACAGTTACTATTGTCAACCACCGGTTGGAACTATGGTGGATAATTTCAGTTGACCAGAAGAAGCAGGGGTGGAAAAGTTGCAAGAGTAGGGGGAATGCCGTTTTCCCCTGCTGTGGAGCGTACCGAAAACTTGGTTTCAATGCTTACAATCTAAAATCCAAAATCTAAAATCTAAAATCCCAAATACCTACCATGCCTTTGATTAAAGTTCAAACATCTGTATCCACTCCATCACAACCTGAAGTTGAGGCAATGCTCAAAAGTTTATCAGCTAAGTTATCTAAACATACTGGTAAACCAGAATCCTATGTGATGACGGCATTTGAATCTGAAGTACCCATGACTTTTGCTGGTAATACTGATCCAGTTTGCTACTTGGAAATCAAAAGTGTGGGAACAATGAAGTCAGAACAAACTAAATCCATGAGTCAGGATTTTTGTCAAGAAATTAATCAAACCCTTGGTGTACCTAAAGATCGGATTTACATTGAATTTGCCGATGCGAGAGGTGCTATGTGGGGTTGGAATGGTAGAACTTTTGGCTAGTATAAGAGTTAGGATTTAAGAGCTTTTAACCCTTCCTTTCTTCCCTCTTTCCCTCCATCACTCCTCCCCTCCATCCCTCCTATGTCCATCACCATTCCTCAACTGTCCACAATTTCCCTTCCTCCCCTACTCGGTGCAAGTTTGGAGGAATTAAAGGCTTGGGTACAGGAACAAGGACAACCTGCTTACCGAGGTAAACAACTACATGATTGGATATATAATCAGGGAGTGCGATCGCTCGCTGATATTTCTGTATTTCCGAAAAAATGGCGATCGCAATTAGCAGAAATTCCCATTGGACGCTCTACTATAGATCACCGTTCTGTAGCTCCTGATGGCACGGTTAAGTATTTATTACGATTGACAGACGGACAAGTGATTGAAACTGTAGGTATCCCCACTTACAAATGGAAACAGAGAAGAGAAAATCCTAACTCCCTGGATAGACTTACTGTTTGTGTATCCACCCAAGTTGGTTGTCCAATGGCTTGTGATTTCTGCGCCACAGGTAAGGGAGGATATCAGCGCAATTTACAACGCCATGAAATTGTCGATCAAGTTTTAACTGTCCAAGAAGATTTTCAGCAACGGGTAAGTAATATTGTGTTTATGGGTTTAGGGGAACCATTGCTGAATACGGATAATGTTTTAGGTGCAATTAGATGTCTGAATCAAGATGTGGGTATTGGGCAGCGTAATATTACTGTTTCTACTGTAGGTATTCCTGGACGTATTCGCCAATTAGCCCAGCACCATCTACAAATTACCCTAGCTGTGAGTCTCCACGCACCCAATCAAGCTCTACGGGAAAAATTGATTCCCAGCGCCCATCATTATCAAATTGACGATTTGCTAGCTGAATGTCGGGAATATGTGGAAATTACTGGTAGAAGAGTATCTTTTGAATATATACTCCTAGCTGGTTTTAATGATTTACCCGAACATGCTGAGGAATTGGCAAAATGCTTGCGAGGATTCCAAAGCCATGTGAATTTAATTCCCTATAATCCCATTTCTGAAGTCGATTATCAACGTCCTAGCAGCGATCGCATCCAAGCATTTGAGCAAGTCCTTAAACAACATAATACCGCAGTCAGTATACGTTATTCCCGTGGATTGGAAGCAGATGCAGCTTGCGGACAGTTGCGAGCCAGTAAGTAAAGAAGCAGGGGAGCAGGGAGCAGGGGGCAGGGAGCAGCTATCAATGGGTATGGTGGCGAACTTAAGCCTAAATACCGCAAAGCAGTAACTGATAACTGTTAACTGTTAAAAGCTGTGCTCAGTTTTCTCATAAAACTCTTATCAAAGCCTCAGTTACCAATCACTAGTCCCTCAGAGTTGTGTTCGATATTAGTAATCAAGCAAAGGAACACAACTTTCTTGAGGTAATACACAATGAAACTTAACAAATTAGCGGCTTCCACAATCGCATCAGTTCTTTTATTCGGTGGCGTTGGACAATTCGCAATTAATGCACAACCAGCCCAAGCAATTAAATCAACACAAACTACTGTTGCAGCTAAACCCAGTTCACTACTAGCCTCTGGTAGCTTTGTGACTACAGAACAAGACCATCCCACGAAAGGTATAGCTAAGATTGTTAACATCAATGGTAAACGCTATCTGGAGTTTAACCGAGGTTTTACTACTGCTAGTGGTCCCAAGGTTAAGGTTGTTCTGCATCGTAGAAATACTGTACCCGTGAAATTGCGAGCTAGAGATTACATTACCTTGTCTGCTTTAAAAAGCTTCAATGGTGCCCAGCGTTATGCAATTCCTGACAATGTAAACTTGAATAATTATAAATCCGTTGCGATTTGGTGTCAGCGATTTAATGTTACTTTTGGTTACGCCAAGTTAAACAAAGCTTAAGTTGTGGAATTAGGGAGTTACACATATTTTTGCTGTTTGTTCTCCCATACCAATTTTCCGCACTTTATTTCATTTTTCCGAAATGTACCCCATAGGTGTTGTATTCATTATCAGATTACGTTTTTACGCTTATAAATAACTTTATAAATAGCCAGGGGATATAACCCACTAAGCTCAGTCAATTGTGACTGGGTTTTTGGCATAGGAAAGTAGTTGTATAATCTCAAGTAAAAAGCAATACATTATAAGTGGATTTATGAATTTTCATCGATATTAGCAATACATTTTGCATCTAGCACCACGTAATTTTGAACTCCTATCGCAGTACAATTAGGTATCATCTTTGATAAAGCTGGTACACTTCCTTTTTGCAAATCTTGAAAAATATTATTAGTTAATTTGACAAGTTCATCCTCCTTTAACTTACTTACCAGGTATTGCTTCAGCCATTTATTCTTTTTGATGTAATCTGGGGTAAATGTGTCATTCCTCAACAACCAGAAATTCACACCATACTTTTGCATCATATTTTTCACATCAGCTAAGTTGGGACTATACTCAGCTTGAATCAAGTCCCTAGTTCTCTGGCGAAACTTACTATAGTAACCAAAATGCCAAGGAATAGCGTATTCTCGTCCCGCTAAAATTGAACGTTGAGAAAATGTAGGTAAATTGTCAACTTCCCGATCTAGAGAAGCAATTAGGGTATCTTTTGGTTGTTTTTGAAAAAACTGATATAACTGGGGAAAACCACCTGTAACATAAGTAGGCTTAGGAAATTTTTTAATAAAAACAGGATAATAAAATAACAATGAAATGGCAAGCAGTGCTGTGAAACTTAAGGCAAAAAACTTGCGTGGGAGAGGGTTTACTCTACCTCTGAAAAAATTATTTGATAACACAGTATCCAAAATTGTAGTTAATACAATTGCAGATGATAAAGCTAAAACAATTCGGAAACTGTAACCAATATATCGACTAGGAAGATAAAGTCTAAATAACAGGACATGGGCAATAATAAACATTCCCATTGATATTATTAATATCTGCGGTAAAATGACAATTTCCTCAGTTAACTGCCCAAGTAAGGGATATTTAGCGCGAAATTGCCATAGCCGAGGTAGAAAAAAAGCGAAACAAAGGGTTATAGGTGAGAACAGCCACGGTGAAAAGATACCGCCACGAGTATCACCAAGATAATGGATAAAGGGATTATCAAAAAAGAAAGCGGAGCGTCCCCCTGACAATAATTCTGGCAATTGCTTTGCTTGAGCCACGGTGATTACTGGCGCAAAGTCAGAAGATTTGAGAGCATAAATTAACATGACTGAAAATGCTACCCCCGTCCCCACTACGCAGAAAATATAATTATGTCGTTGGCGTGACAAACGAAAATTTCCTGTTTGCCAGTCACATATTCGGAGTATTAAAATACCAACACTGATAAATACACACTGGGGATAAAATATTCCTAATAATACAATTGTTACTAAGCAAGGCAACAAAGATTTACGCAATAAATAGTACAAAAATGCTAAAAATAAAAAATATACAAATCCTCTTGCGGTTCCAGAAGCTAAATCATCCTTCATCCACAAATTTTGATTTAGCATCACAGTTGCCATAAACCCGGCAATAGGAATGGGTAAAATTTGTAGACAAACACCAAAACAATAACCAGTTGTTAGCAATCCTAATATGGATGGTAAGATTTTATTAAATAGTAATGGATGGACTCCCAAATTTGCTAGAGAATGATAAAGACTTGAGTAACCTAGGGGAGCTACTGATTGAAAATAATCCGCAATCAAGTCATTCGGGAATAAGTTTTCATCCACAAATCTTAGCATCCAAAATACATGTTGCCGTGCATCATCTTGCATAACATATTCAGCACTGAAAGCTTTTTGTAATGCTAAAAATCCATAAATAATAGAGACAGCCATGCTTAAGCTAAACCAAAAAATCATCTGCCAACGAGATGATTTGCCATTTGGAGCAATTAATAATCTGTGGATTTGATTAGTAAACATATATATATGTTGATTTTTTGGTAAATATCACAGCAGAGATGGGGGTATAAAGAGCAATAAATTATGCCTAAATGGAGTGTTTTATTGTACAATAGTTTGAGCTACCAATGTCTGTTTTTTGAGAGAAATCCGCGTTTTTTCCCCATCGCTGATAAATATTGTCCTAAAAAAGGTATACCTCCAATTGCTAGGAGTAAATAGCGAGAAGTACAGAGTAAACCTAATGCAGCAGCAGTAGGAGCATGTAAATATGGTTGATACAAGGCTATAAAAGCAGCATCACGAGTACCTATCCCCGCAAAAGTAAGTGGTATTAGTCCCGCCAAAATGGCTAATGGACATAGGGCGATATGATTTAAAAAAGGAGTCCAAGCATTGAGAGCAAGAATAAAAAGCCAAATTTGCAAAAAATGCCCAAAGGAAATAAATATGGAAATGGCTATAGTTCTCAAAAAAATAATTTTATTATGCCAAAAATAATTATGCATCTCTTGCCAAGAAGAGTGCATTCTTTTTAGTGTTTTTTTAAATTTATAAAAAGCGAAAAAACTGATAATATGAAAAAATAACTTGGCAAATTTATCAGAGCAAAGCACAAAAAATCCAATTAATATGCCAAATATCACACTAGTGAGAATTGTTAAAAAAAAACACCCTTTTTGGGGGTAGAGAATTAATCCGAAGGCACACCACAGTAGTATTGATAGTAAGTCGCAAATTTTTTCAAAAATGACCAAAGATAGAGAAAGGGAACCATTTAAATACTGCTTATCTTGAATAAAATAAGCCTTAGCTATATCCCCCATTTTTGAAGGTAAAATCATATTCAGCACGCTAGCTGATAAAATTAAGCGATTAGCTTCACCAAATCCCAAGCTCGCTGTTGGCATTAGCTGTTGTAACCGCCAAGCTGTTAGCATCGCTAAGGGTATAACCATGCTTAAACTAATTATTATCCACCATTTATGGCTATCTTCAAGCACTTGCACTAGCTGAAAAAAATCAATTTTTGAGTAGATGACTGCCAATAATATCGGACTAATGATAATAGAAATGACTTTTTTCATATGAATACATAAAACTAGTGCAGTTATTTGGAATCAGATATTTGGGATAGAAAAAATTATCAATTCTCACTTGTTTTAGATATACATTTTGCATCTAGCATCAAGTAATTTTGGATTTCAGCCACAGTACAACTGGGCACCACCTTTGATAAAGCTGGGATATTTCCTTGCTCCAAGCTTTGAACAATATCATTGGTTAATTTAACTAATTCATCCCCAGTCAATTTACTAGAAAGATATTGCTTTAGCCATCTATTATTTTTGATATAGTCTGCCGTAAATACTCCAGATTCCAACATCCATAAATCTATATCATATTTATTAATTAATTTAGTGACATCTTCTAAATTAGGACTGTAATGAGCCTGAAGTAAATCTATAATTCGCTGACGAAATTTATTGTAATAACCAAGGTGGTAAGGAATTGCATATTCTCTACCTACTAAAATGGAACGCTGGGAGAAGGTTGGTAAATTATTACTTTCTTCTGCAATAGAAGCAATTAGGGTATCTTTTGGTTGTTTTTGCACAAATTCATATAATAATGGAAAACGACCAATTTTATAAGCTGTTTTGGGAAATTTGTTTAACAATAATGGGTAATAAAATAGTAATAAAATAGTGAGAGAAAATGTAAAAACTAAGACAAATATTTTTTGTATATAGCCATAAATTCTGTTTTTTACAAAGCTAGTTGATAACACAGCATCGATAATTGTAGTTAATACAATTGCGGCAGATATAGCCACAATAATTCTCAAGCTATGTCCAGTGTAGCGGTTAGGAAGATGCAGCTTAAATAGTAAGATATGGGCTGCAAAAAACATGAAAAAAGATGCCAATAAAATCTGCAACAATAGCCCAATTTCTCTAGTTATTTTCCTCAATACAGGAAAACGAGGACGGATCAGTAATAGTATCGGTAACAAAAAAGAACTAAAAAGGGTAATTGGTGTCCAAAAAAATATCGGAAATATACCACTACGTCCACCTAAAAAATAGTACCAGGGATTCCCATTAAAAAATTGAGAACGCCCACCAGCGAAAAATTCAGGTAATTGTCTGGCTTGAGCTAAAGTAATTACTGGTCCAAATGCCGATGATTTTAGAGCATAGGGTAACAATACTAATATTCCTACTCCCACCCCAGTAGCACAGAACAAATAATCATGACGTTTGCGAGAAAACTGCAACTTTCCTCTCTCCCATGTCCACAATCGCAGAACTAAGATACCAGCACAGATAAACACCATCTGAGGATAAAATACTCCTAAAAGTGCGATCGCAATTAAACAAAAAAACAAAGAACGACGCAACAAATAGTACAAAAATGCGAAGAATAAAGGGTATACAAAAGCTCTAGGTGTAGCAGAAACTAAGTCATCTTTAACCCACAAATTTTGATTTAGCATTACTATTGCTATAAATCCAGTAAATGGAATTGGTAAAATTTGTAGGCAAATACCAAAACAGTATCCAGTGGTAATTAATGCCATGATGGATGGCAAAATTTTATTGAATAACAATGGATTAATTCCTATGGATGCTAGCAAATGGTAAAGACTAGAGTATCCCGCAGGAGCTACTGATTGAAAATAATTGGCAATCAAATCATTGGGAAACAAGTTTGGATCTAAAAATCGCAGCATCCAAAATACATGTTGTCGCGCATCATCCTGGACAACATATTCGCTACTAAATGCTTGTTGTAGTGCTAAATAACTATAAATAGCTGCGAATAACAAGCTCAGACTAAGCCAAAAAATTATGTGAGATTTAGGCGAATTAGATGAGGTAGTAGATACAGATTTACGATGGATATCTATCATACGATTATATTCAATTAAAAGATTGTATTATTAACATTCGTAGCTTTATATCCAGTCAAATCATATAAGTAAACAAATGCACCTTTTCTCGCAAAAAAATCTATTTTTTTACCTCTACGTTCTAGAGAAGATTTCATCATTTCATTCTCACTGTTAATATTTGCATGAGAGAAAAGTAGCCAGACCCTTTTATTCCCCATCAACTGATCTAAGTCTTTCTCATATCTTTCCCGCTCCTCATTTGACAGATTAGAACCATCATATTTATCTAAATCGTCAACTCCAATAATATAATCTCCTTCTTGATAACCATATTTTTTTGCATAGTATTTAAATTGATATTTTCCTCTTTGGTAAATATATAATATATCTCCAGGTTGTTGCCGTTCTTTAATATAACTAATAACTGGCTTAATTTCTTCTTTTAATTGTGGCATTACTATCAGATTACTAGCATTATATAATGGAGGTATAATCAAGAATAGTAACAGGGTGGTACTTAGGATTAACCTGAGTTTTGAACGAGATTTTTTCAGAATATAATATGTACCTTCAGCAATTATTAAAATTATTAAAGGAGTCAAGAATAATACCAATCGACCGCGAAAGGGATATTTATGTAAGTATGTTGCCAAAAAAGTAGCTAAAACTGGTGAAATCAAAATAAATAAAATTTCTTTTCTACGAATAAATAATGAAATACAGCCTATTACGAAGATAAGAATTGCTAGCCCATCAGTTTTTCCCAAAAATCCTAAGGGATCATAGAAAAATTTACCGAATGCATCAAACAGCCAAATAATATTAAAAATCGATGAAGGAAAAGCATTTTGCCAAGATTTTAATAGTTCAGTATTGCTACTTAAATTATTCAGAGAAACATAATAAAATATAGCAAAACTAATAAACCAACTTAAGTATATAAACCCAACTTTAAATATATTTTTTTTAAGCCCATTTTTAATACCAATTATGAAGTAACTTATTCCCAAACCTGCTAAAATCAGAATAGATGGATGGGAAAACCATATGGCCATGCTACCTACTATAGACAAAGTAAATATTTGCAGATTGCCAATTTTATTTTCCCCTATTTGTATTAATAACAAACACAAGATTAACGCCGTAGTTACATCAGATGAATACTGTTTTAACTCAGTGGAATAGTAAATTAATTTAGGTAAACTTACAAAAAGAATTAAAGCTATAGGAATTGCCCATTTTTGCAAATATATTTTTGCTAATTGGTAAAATAGAAATAAAGCCAATATTCCAGATACAAGAGGAAATAATCTTAAGGCATATTCATTGTTGCCAAATACTTGAACTGCTAATTTTTCTCCCATCAAAAATCCAATGGGAGCACCTTGTCCGTAATCTAAAGGTTGTAATAATTGTGAATAAGAACGATTGACTATATTTAATGCCAATGTTGCCTCATCAGCCCATAAAGAACGATTAGAGATATATTGAATAAGTCTGACACAGATTCCAAAAGAAAGAATCATAAATGCCAGTAAATCAGACATCAACCAATATTTTTTTGGGGGGCGATATTGATTGAGATGAGGATGGTGCAACATATTTTATTCGCTAACTATTATTGTTAAGCTCTTTCTGCTTTCCACGTATATTCTTAATAGCAGTCAGATATTGTCCCAGAAAAGGTAGTCCACCAATGGCTGGTAAGAGATATCTACAAGTGCAAAGTAGTCCCAAAGCAGCAGCAGTAGGAGCATGAAAGTACGGCTGATAAAATGCGATTAAGGCTGCATCACGAGTCCCAACTCCGGCAAAAGTCAGAGGTAGTAAACCAGCTAAAATTGCCAGGGGCGATAGTGCCAAATGAGCTAAAAAAGGTGCCCAAGCTTTGAGTGCCAAGATAAAAAACCAAATTTGTAATAGGTGCCCAAACCAGATAAAAATGGAAATACCAGCTATCTTGAAAAGACTATAATTATCTTGCCAAAAATATTTATGCATTTCCTCCCATGAAAGACGTAATTTGTTAATTTTAGGGCGGAATTTTGCGGATAAAATTTTCTGAGATAACTTAAAAAATAAATGGGTAAATTTAAGGGAAGTAAGCAGCAGTATGCCAATTATTAGTCCAAAAACTACCACAGTTGTCATTACCCAAAACAACCAATCTTTTTGGGGGTAAAGAATTAATCCAAAGGCACACCATAGCAGAAGAGAAAGCATATCACAGGCTTTTTCAAACACTACCAAAGATAGTGAAAGTAAGCCATGTAAATGTCCCTTTTCTTTCATAAAATAAGCTTTAGCAATATCGCCCATTTTTGATGGTAGTACCATATTCAGGACACTAGCCGCCAAAATTAACCGATTCGCTTCACCAAATCCCAAGCGATTACCACTAGGCATCAGCTGTTGCAAACGCCAAGCTGCAAGCATTGTCAGAGGGAATACCATTAGTAGACTGATTACCATCCACAAGCGATCGCAATTTTGGAATACCTCTACTAGTTTGGGAAAGTCAATTTTCCAGTAAATTATTGTTAGAATGACAAGACTAACAACAATAGAAATGAATTTTTTCATTCTATACTATGCGCTTGATTTCTAATGGCTGATGGGGAGCAAGTTTTTTGATTTCATCAGTCAAGTTTAGCCAAGGTTGTAATTGACCGATTTGGAATGTGCGACTCATGACAACATAAATTGAAGTTTGATCACAGCCAATTCCCGCAGCAATAACATTATGCCAAGACTGGGCATATATTTTATCAGTAATGTGCCATTGACCATTTTCCCAGGACAACTGGCGCTCAAACTGAAATGGAGCATTTTTTTTACCCGTAATTAGGATACTTTGCAAAAGCTTACGAATCAAGTTGGGAAAGAAACGTCCTCCACTGAGCATGACAATTCGCAAAATCAGTAAATTCAATGGGGTCATTTGTTTTTGTTTTGCCCAGCCTAATTCTCCAGAGATAGTAATTATATCGTCGCTGACATTGACTTGATAAGAGCCAATTAAGTGAGCGATCGCATTTTTTACTGTACCCTTTTGTTGTACCTGGAGGGAAATTTGCGTATCCGCAGCAATTAATTGATTATGGCGAAATAACTTGAAAACCCCACCTTTATTGAGTGCCAAATATAATTCTGTATTTTCCCGGCGGTCTATCAATATTTTGGCTTTTTTTAGCCAAATACGACCATGAGAGCGGGGAGCTATTGGGGAACGATTAGGGACAAAATCCCGCCAAGCCAATAAATAATTCCAAGTATGGTGTCCAATTATATGGTCATCGCCATAGCATGAACCCAATCCATTTGCCAAACCTTGTAAAAATCTATCATTAATTTGTAGGGATTCTGGCATCCAACGTCCCACCAATTCAAACCCGTGGGGAAAAAAATTATAGGTGTTACGACTAGTATATTCTCCACCATAGGAACCATCGGCATGGACGAATTCTGCGGCTAATTCTACCGCTTTAATCAACGCTTCCTTTAACCGTATATCAGGGTTGAGTTGGTAAATCCGGGCTAAACAGGAAATACTCAATGTATGATAACCAGGATCGCAACCCTCATATTCTTGAAACCAGCCCTCTGAACTTTGCCAAGACAAAACCCGTTCCAAACGTTGTACCTTTGCTTTATCCCATTTGCTAGTTTGTACTAGTTGAGATAAACGTGACAAACACAGAACAATTAGGGCTTGATGGTTAGTTAACTGTCCGCTTTCATGGTGATTTGCCAACCAGTCAGCTCGCCGGATAAAAAAATCCACCATCTCTTGATTTTGCAGTTGCAGTAATATGTAACTTTCGAGACAAGCTAAGAGGGAAAAAGCTGCTGCCCCTGATGCCCTTTCATAGGGGAAATAATCATCACAGGAACCATCACGGTGAGCACTACGGAGAGAATAGAGAATTCCAGCTTCTACCCAATCCCTCATGACTGCTTGGTGGTAGAAGGGATTATCTGGCACATCGGTATCATAAACCAAAGCTAGGGGCCAAACAAATTCCTGTGCCATGCCACTGGGAAAATCAATGATTTTGTAGTGCCAGAAATTGCGATCAAAGCAGCCATAGGTAGGGCTATGGGGATTTCGATCCAGCAAAGTAAGAATTTTGGGAATCTGGGCTAATGCTTCACGGGCGAACAGGTTTTTACTTGTCATTATCGGGAGTTACAATTCTTTTGTATTGAAAATAGGAAGTATAAAGTCTGGATTATGATAATGGGATGATGAGTTTAATAGGGCGATGGAAGGAAAAAATTAAAAAATTCTAACTTCCCACACTCCCCACACCTCCCACACTTCCCACACTCCTCCACTCCCTCACTCCCTCACTCCCCCACTCTTACTAGCTGCATCAGCTGACAGACGGCGCATTCGCAGTTGTGTATCTTCTAAAAGTCGGCGATTAGCTGCCATTAAATCTGCCACCAAACCGAACATCCACAATTGAAAACCAATTAAAATTAAAATGGCAGTCAAAATTAAGCTAGGTATACGAGTCCGTTCCGTACCCAGAAAGAAGAAAATTAACCAGCGTATCCCCAATATCACCCCCATAGTAAACGGCACACTACCCAAAGCTAAAAAGAAGCGTAGTGGCTTATACAGCATGAAAATGCGGAGAATTGTAAATAGCGATCGCACTACATAGGCAGTGTTACTTTTTACTAAGCGTGAAGGGCGTAAAACACCATTAGTCCGAATGGGTACAGAGATAACTGTCATGCCCTTTTGCCCAGCTTGAATTATAGTTTCCAGGGTATAGGTATAATTATTAAATACATTCATTTGTAAAGCAGCTTCCCGGCTGAAAGCCCGAAAACCACTGGGTGCATCAGGAATATCTGTGTTACTGGCAATCCGGACAACCAAACTACCAAGTTTTTGCAACAGTTTTTTTATCAGGGAAAAATGCTTGGTTTTCCAAATTGGTCTAGCACCAATCACTATATCTGCTTGTTCTCGAAGAATTGGCTCTATCAACTTGGGAATATCATCCGCACAATACTGATTATCAGCATCAGTATTAACTATAATATCTGCTCCAGCTGCCAAAGAAGCCTCTAAACCAGCCATAAAAGCTTTAGCAAGCCCCTGATTTCTAGGTAAATGAACAATATGGTCTACACCACAAGCTTTCGCTACCTCAACAGTCCTATCATGACTACCATCATTAATAATTAACCATTCCAAAGTGTCAATACCAGGCAATTGGCGAGGTAAAGCAGATAGTGCGATTGAGAGTGAATTTTCCTCGTTGTAACAAGGAATTTGGATAATTAATTTTGTCATCACACTCCTGGTTTTATCGTTTTTTACCTCAATTACTTTTTTGTTAGTCTATAGGTACGGAAACACCGCAAGCAATAGTTAGAGCAGAAAATATCAGAATGGTTGCACAAATGCAAGTAAAATCTTGTATTAAGCCCAATCTTACGACCTGCCGTTGGGGCATATTCGTGGAGAGGATGTAAAATTAAATTGGGTGGGAATCTATCTATATAAGTCAATCAAGACTTCATTGTTAGATTTATTTTTACCTCAGACCTTAGTTCTTGGCTAATCTGTATTTGTTTTTTCAGGATGAGCAGAAAATACCTGCGTATCTAAGTAAATATAAATACTGTGCTATAAAATACCTTGAAATACCTTTTCTGATGTTTCCACCCTTGAAGGAGTGATGTTGTGGAACGTGATAAATTTATTTGGTCAAAAGCTACATTAATTGCCCTAGTAACATTGGGTATTATCTTAGGTTTGGGCTTAATGATACCTGTCAGCTCAACCGTTTTTGGTAACAGAACTGGTAACAAAAACGCAAAAAATATTAGTAACGAAAATTCCATCCCTAAAGCCAAAAGTCAAAAGCGGATTGAGAAATTTCGGTCAGCCATGCTTAATACTTGGCAAAAGCAGGCAATAGAGAAGGGTCTATCCTACAAAATACCACCACGGTTTCGAGGAGTAACCATTAATCAAGCAAAAGTTCCGAAAGGGAAAAAGGTGATTGCTTTGACTTTTGATGATGGTCCTTGGAATATTTATACTGAGCAGATACTAGATATTTTAGAGAAACATGAGGTTAAAGCAACATTTTTTGTGCTTGCTCAGGTACTCCAAAGGAATGCTGACTTAGGAAGACGAATTGTGGATGATGGTCATACAATTGCCAACCATACTTGGCATCACTGGTATCATCGCCATAACCCCCAAACTGCTGCTAATGAGATTAATCGCAGTTCAGATTTAATTTATAAAATAACAGGAGCAAAAACTACTTTATTCCGTCCTCCAGGAGGAATATTACACAACGGTTTAGCTGCTTATGCCAAAAAGAAAAACTATACTGTAGTCATGTGGTCTGCTGATTCTAATGATTATAGGCGTCCTCCTGTGCCAACTTTAGTTAATAAGGTAGTGAAACAAGCAACACCGGGTGGTATTATCTTATTACATGATGGTGGCGGTAATCGTTCCAATACAGTGGCATCTTTAGTGCCCATCATTCAAAAATTAAAGCAGCAAGGTTATAAATTTGTAACTATCCCCGAGCTTTTAGAAGTTGAGGACAAGGCACTCAAATTAGCAGAAGCACGCAAGAAAAAAGCTGCAAAAACTAAAGCAAAATCAGCAAATCAACCAGTAAAAACTAAACAGCAATAAACGAAAAGTTATTTATCGTTAATGATTCGCATCCATTGTGTATTTAAATAATATTTATTATGCAAAATAGAGTTTGCATAGTAATTTTAGTGAAGTAAGTAGTAATTAAATTAATTATGATTAACTCTAGTCTGGTTCAGGCAACAAAGAGAAAATTAAATTTATTACTTAAACTCTTCTACCTTGATAACCTTAGCTTTTTTACATGAATTTGGGATTGCTTCTGAGCGTCGCAATGACACATCCAAATAATCAGAAACTCCAGGTTTCAACATGGACGAGGTTTATTACTTATTATTTATTATTTCTAGTTGATTAATCACATGAACATTACAATTATTGGTTGTGGTTATGTCGGTTATGCACTGGCTAAATATTGGCAGGATAGAATGTCTTTGATGATAACTGCGACTACAACAACAATTGAAAGGATACCTGAATTACAAGCAGTATCACACAAGGTTGTAGTGGTGAAAGGTGATGACTCAGCAGGACTAAAATCTATCTTAAAAGACCAGGATGTTGCCATTTTAAGCATTGGTTCCAAAAAATTTACTCCCTACGAAGAAACATATCTACAAACTGCTAAAAATCTAGTTCCGGTGTTGCAAGATAATTCCACACTCAAGCAATTAATATACACCAGTAGTTCTTCTATATATGGAAATCAAGATGGTGTTGTTGTAGATGAGCAAACTCCTCCTAACCCTACTAGTTCTACAGGTAAAGTCCTTAGGGAAACAGAGGAAGTACTAATGACAGCATCTAATGAGCGACTTCGCGTTTGTATATTACGTTTAGGTGGTATTTATGGTCCAGGAAGAGAATTGGTGAAAATATATAGTAGAGTCGCAGGTAAAACCCGTCCTGGAAATGGACAACAGCCAGCCAATTGGATTCATTTAGATGATATTGTTGGTGGAATTGAATTGGCTCGTCATCAACATTTACAAGGTATATACAACTTGGTTGATGATGCCAATTTAACCAATAGGGAAGTAATTGACAGGGTTTGCGAGCAACATAATTTACCAAAGGTAATTTGGGATTCCAGCCAAAGTAGTCAGCGACAATATAATGCCAATATCTCTAATCAAAAAATTAAAGATGCTGGCTATAAGTTGTTGCATCCAAACATGATCTTTTAATACTCAAACTTTTCTGATTTTTCCGGATGAGCGATCGCCATGTTACCAGTAATTTATAGTGATGAGTTCTTAGAGCATAAAACAGGATATTCCCATCCAGAAAAACCAGAACGGTTAACTGCTATTGTCAATGCCCTGCAATCAGCCCCATTTGCTAGCCAAATTCAATGGCGATCGCCCACACCTATTATACAGCGACCCGTCCAATCTTTTGTAGAAGCAGTACATGACCAAGGTTATATTCATAAGGTAAAACAGGTTGCTGAAACTGGTGGAGGCTATCTAGATGCAGATACACCCGTTTCTCCTCATAGTTACGACGTTGCTTTGTTAGCTGTTAGTGCTTGGTTAGATGGGGTGGATATTGTCCGAGAAACTGGTAAACCCATCTTTGTATTGGCTCGTCCACCGGGACATCACGCTGAAAGCAATACAGGTATGGGTTTTTGTCTATTTTCTAATGCCGCGATCGCAGCATTTTATGCTCTCCAACAATCAGGAATCAACCGAGTTGCTATTTTAGATTGGGATGTGCATCATGGCAATGGCACCCAAGCAATCGTGGAAACCAATCCCCAAATCGCCTACTGTTCCCTGCATCAATTCCCATGTTATCCCGGTACTGGTAAAGCTACAGAGACAGGTCTATATAATAATGTATTAAATTTACCAGTAACTCCTGGTAGTGATGGAAGTATATATCAGTCATTATTTGCACAACAAGTAGTGCCTTTTTTATCTAATTTTCAGCCTGATTTACTGATTATAAGTACAGGTTATGATGCTAATGCCACAGACCCTTTGGCAAGTATTAATCTTCAACCACAGGACTATGGTTTATTTACAAATTATTGCCTGAAAATAACTGATAAAATTCTATTTGGTTTGGAAGGTGGCTACGAACTAAATGCACTCGCAGAATCAGTTCTAGTAACTATAGGTAGTTGTTTGCAATCGGGTTAAGCTATTTTAACTGCATGGAATCTAATATCCTCCAAGTATCAAGTAATATTTATCACTAAAAGTTGATAAAAATAGTCGTAAAAATATGGTAGATACTTGTGGGAAATACATTGTGTACCACTAAATTTTATTTGCAAAAATTTTGCAAAAACATTATCTAATTTTTAAAAAAACCAATTTATTCTTCTCGCCAAAATTCTAAAGTTTTGTTAAGATGCAATTGTTGGTAATTTCTCAAGCATCATTTCTTAATAGCTGGAGAAAGTAAATATTGCCAGAAGAATAGAGTTGAGAAGCAAGCTATGACCACCTATATCTTTTTCGACGAAGCCCTACAGATGTTTGTTAATGCCTTTCTAGGCTCAATATTTTTGCTAATTACGCTCTCTGGTATTGGTTTAGCAGTTGTAGAATCTGTGGAAAAAACCAATATTCGCTCCACTTCACCAAAGCAGTTTCGTTAGCCTCCAGCAAAAAAATTAACCGGAAACGAAAAAGATACAAGCCCCCAAATTTATTTGTGGAAGCTCCCCTATTCCCTACTCCCTGCTCCCTGCTCCCCTCTCCCCTGCCTCTTCCTGACCTACAATCGAAAACCCTTTAGCTCTTGTGTTCACTAGCGCATAATCCTGGGAACACTAGGTTATGTGCCCTCAATGAGTTGTTTATTTAACACAAAAGTAATTTTTTGTAAGTAATTTTACGGTCATAGAGGGAATAATCAATGGAGTAAATATTAAGAATGGGTTTATTCGATAAAAATGTCTTAAATTCTGGGAATCAAGTAAAGGATTCCTTAAGTCCACCGGAAGCCGTTGCTGCTATTACCTTGGCTGCAATCGCCTCAGATGGTTATATGTCTGAAGAAGAAGTAAATTCTATTTGTGTTATCTTGCCTAGAATGAAACTTTTCCAGTCATATACCAAGGACAAGATCATGGGGATGATTGAGAAACTCCTCAATTTCTTGCAGCAAGAAGGTATAGACGCTTTATTTAATGCAGCACAAGCATCTTTGCCTGAAAATTTAAGAGAATCCGCCTTTGCATTAGCTACGGATATGGTACTTGCAGATGGAGTTGTTACTAAAGAAGAGCAAGGGTTCTTAAATGATCTCTATCATTCTTTGGGTATTGCCAATGATGTCGCCAACCAAATCGTGCAAGTAATGCTAATCAAAAACCGGGGATAATCTCTGTGGACAATCAAAGAATCCTTTTTCTGAGAGAACAGGGCAAAAAGAAGGAAGAAGACGGAAAGCTACTCCTTCCCTGCTTTGTTCCCCTGTGAAGATTTAATAATGTAGATTGAGATTTGATAAATCCTCTTTGATTCCCCTATAAATTAACCGTGCCGAAGGAGTTTTAACTTCTTTGGCACTGTTTGTATGGGTGATGAAGATTCTGATTTAACAAGTCTGTGTAACAATATTAACTTTGGAACTTTATTTTGTCTACAAAAAAATCATAAAATTGATAAGATTTTGCTCTCTATACCCTTGAAGGATAAGGTATATACCCGAATTTCTCTCATTCATTGATTTATTGCGAAATGTAAATATACCATAGGGTTTAAGATATTTAAAATCCGCAAAAATACTGTAAATATCATGCCTTGCTCTGCGAATCTCAACCAATTCATAGATGTTCTTGATGCCAAGTCTGCCAATTTATCGGCAGCAGCTTTAACACAACTTTGTAATGGGATACAAACAGATACCCGTATCCTCAAGCCAGGTGAGGTATTTTTGGCTTTACGGGGGGAAAAATTTGATGGACATGAGTTTGTCCCTATGGCGATCGCTAAAGGGGCAATAGCTGCCATAATTGATTTTGAATATCAATATGGGGACATTCCAGTTTTACAAGTTGCAAATACTTTAGAAGCATATCAGCGAATTGCTAGGTGGTGGCGTGATTGTTTTTCGATACCAGTAATTGGGGTAACGGGTTCGGTGGGGAAAACTACCACAAAAGAGTTAATTGCGGCGGTTTTGGCTACTCAAGGTACTGTTCATAAAACCTATGGCAATTTTAATAATGAGATTGGAGTACCAAAAACCCTACTGGAATTGGATGCAGACCATGATTATGCCGTTGTTGAGATGGCAATGCGGGGAGTAGGACAAATTGCGGAGTTAACAAATATAGTCCATCCAACTATTGGGGTGATTACTAATGTTGGTACAGCGCATATTGAGTTACTTGGTTCAGAAACAGCAATTGCTGCTGCCAAATGTGAGTTATTAGCCCAAATGCCAGGGGATGCTGTGGCAATTCTCAATTATGATAATCCCTTATTAATGGAAACAGCAGGGCAAATATGGCAAGGTAAAGTAATTTCCTTTGGTTTTAGTGGTGGAGATATTCAAGGTCAATTAATCGATATGCAAACCTTGGAAATAGAAGGGATGAGGTTTCATTTACCTATGCCCGGTGGTCACATTGCTGCTAATTATATGGCTGCTTTAGCTGTAGCCAAGGTTCTAGGTATTGATTGGGGTAGTCTGCAAACTGGTGTGATGGTGGATATGCCAGGAGGGCGATCGCAACGGTTTGAATTACCCAATGATGTGGTAATCTTAGATGAAACTTACAATGCTGCACCAGAAGCAATGGCAGCATCATTAAATTTATTAGCAAATACACCAGGTAAAAGAAGAATTGCCGTATTGGGGGCAATGAAAGAATTAGGTGAGCGATCGCACCAGTTACATCAACAAGTAGGTAAAACAGTGCAGGATTTGCAATTAGATGGGTTGTTGGTATTAGTTGATTGTGAAGACGCTGCTACTATTGCCAGAAATGTAGTCGGTGTACCCATAGAATGCTTTAGCAGCCACGTGGAATTATTGAATGGATTGAAAGAGTATATTCAACCAGGCGATCGGATTTTGTTTAAAGCAGCTCATTCTGTGGGTCTATATCGGGTTGTTAGTCAGTTGCGTGATGATTTCTGCGTCAATGCTAGTCATGAATCTAGATAATTAGGGCTTGCTGCGGAGCGTGCCGTTAGGCATAAAAGCTTTTGGTGGGAGTAAGGAGTCGAGAGTAGTTCCAGCCTCTTTATTTCTATTCTTTTTGCCAGAAAAAATAACAGATGCAAGGATTTTACACCTAAAATCATAATTTCCTTGCACTTAGTCTCCAATAAAATAGCCTCAAAGCATTGATAAATCAATATTTTTCAGTTATTCAGCAGACCCTAAATATGCGTCAACCAAAACCCTTGTAGAGACGCGATATAGCCTCCCTCCGGGAGGAGCTACGCTAACCCGTCTCTACATTCTTCTAAGGATTGACACTCCTCGACCTAAAGGTGCGAGGATTCTTGCTTCATCCGTCCTCGTCCTCCCTAGAACCTAAATGCAAGCACTTAAATCCCCCGTTTGGATACGTCCACAAGCTAACACGGACTGCCCGACCGTGCTTGGAATGGTTTATCGATTTTTCGTTTTGTCCCCACATTTAGTACAAGATTTAGGATTTATACTACCTTTTTTTCCGGATCAGGGACTGTCCGCTTGACCTACTGCGTCTTTTATATGTGCGCTTTACCGCTAAGCCGTGCTAGAAGCACGGGGCTTTAAACCCAATTTTTCGGTAAAAATTCAAAAAGCTGATGGAGTAGGCTTTTTAATGATTTGAAATTGTTAGTTTAATTTACACCAATGTGTACTAGATTTAACCCCACATCAAATGTTACACTGGTACTGACTCAGCCTTTACTTTAGTTTTCCGCCAAGTAGAAGTACAAGGAATTTTGGTGCGATCGCAATTAGCAGCATATTTTTTGGCAATTTCAGTTACTTCCATCATTAGACCAACATCAAGTTTAGTTGGTCTCAGACCCATATCTAAAAAGCATTTGTTTTCAACATATAATTCATTTTCAGCAGCTTCATTGCGGGGATTTTCTATATATTGAATATCAACCCCTGTTAATTCCGAAATTAATTTAGCTAAATCCCTCACCTTATGAGTTTCAGTCATTTGATTGAGGATTTTCACTCTTTCACCAGCTTGGGGAGGATTATTGATAGCTAACTCGACACACTTAACTGTATCTTGAATATGTATAAAAGCGCGAGTTTGTCCCCCGGTTCCGTGAACAGTCAAAGGATAATTAATCGCAGCTTGCATGAGGAACCGATTGAGTATAGTCCCATAGTCACCATCATAATCAAAGCGATTAATTAGGCGTTCGTCCAATTTTGTTTCAGCAGTATTTGTCCCCCAAACTATGCCTTGGTGCAAGTCTGTGATTCTAATTTGGTCGTTTTTATTGTAGTAAGAAAAGAACAGCTGATCCTGGGTTTTTGTCATATGATATACACTGCCAGGGTTAGCAGGGTGCAGGATTTGTTTTTTAATTACTTCTCCAGTATCATTCACAACTTGGATATCCATATAGCCTTCAGGAATTTTCATCCCGGCTGTCCCATATCCGTAAACGCCCATGGTTCCTAAATGTACCACATGTATATCTAAACCTGATTCGACAATAGCGCAGAGAACATTATGGGTTGCATTTAAATTGTTATTAACTGTGTAGCGTTTTTGGACACCAGATTTCATCGAGTAAGGAGCTGCTCGTTGTTCTGCAAAATGAACTACAACATCAGGACGATAGGTGCAAAATAAATTCAGCAGGCGATCGTATTCTGTGGCAACATTTAATCTATAGAACTGAATTAATTTTCCAGTGACTTCCTTCCAAGCCTGAATTCGTATAGATATCGGACTAATAGGAGTCAAGGAATTGGTTTCTAGTTCATTGTCGATATTACGGCGAGATAAATTATCGACTATGACAATATCGTGACCTTTGTTGGAGAGATGTAATGCTGTTGGCCAGCCACAAAAACCGTCTCCACCTAGGATCATAATTTTCATTTGTTACCTCACAGAATATTTAGTATGTTCCACTGCTTTAATTGTGATTGTACAGAATAGTAAGGCTTTCTATCAAAATTTGTTAATTTAGTCCTGTTACTAATCCTTGGAACCAAATATCCTTGGGCTATGTTTCTGGTTTTACCTTGCAATCTGGATTATTGGCTAAAAGCTGGGTATCTGGTCAGGAAGCTGGGTGGATTCGGAGCTACTTTCAATTCCAAACAGCTATTGTTCTTATTTAGGTTATAATCCATCTTAATCTCAAGATATCTTGGACATAACTTTTCACATCCTGTGAAAAAGAAAAATTATTTTGCTATAAGTCACTCGCTGAAAATAGAAGAAATAACTCGCAAGCGAGACTGACCTGAAGTCCTTATAGATGTACCAACCTCATCTGTTGAAGTTAGTAACTTTGCTCTGTTTCACAATCTAAGGGACTTGACTGGCTGATGATATGGGTAAATACTGAACATTCAAATAGTTAACAACCACACTAATGCGTTAGTGAAGACAAACAAGTGTTATGCAATAATTATTAATCGGAGCGGCGGGATTTGAACCCACGACCTCCACTACCCCAAAGTGGCGCGCTACCAAGCTGCGCTACGCCCCGTCACAGATAATTTTGAGTTTCTTGTAGGAAAGTTCAAAATTTAATTGCGGCTTTAATATATTAACATGAGTTTAATAATAAGCAACCACAAGGCTTAAAAAACTTGCAGCATCCCGGCAGCTTGTTGTAAACCTGGTAAGGCGGAGGCATTCCAACTGCCTTCTACACAGCGCCCTGAATTGAGGATAAATCGCAAACTATATTCATGGGGATAGCCAGTTACTTCCATCCACAGTAAATCACTTTCCGCTTCACAGGTAATTTTTTCTTCATCCATGATTTCTGTGGCGATTTGCCTCATTGTGTCACTGAGTTGTAACAGTAGACGGCAGAAATCATTCAATTCTACTTCCGTGAGCTCAATTGCCCAATCATCTGTACCAACTAAACCTTTAAATTCATTTGCTTGTGGGTTCCAGCCAATACGCCAGCCGTTACCACTTTTGATTACACGTTCCATTTAGGAGTGAAGGAGTGAAGGAGTCCCGATGAAAAATAATTTGCACCATCAATTATCTAAGTGTAATTTTTCCTTCCCCCTGCTCCCTGCCCCCTGCCCCCTGCTTATAAGTCAGGAGAGAAGGAGTGAGGAAAGAGGCTAATTACTGCTAAAAGAATCAACTAGGGCTTGTACCAAGGCATTTCGCTGGCGGCGGTTGAGTTTTTTAATGGCTGCGCGATCGCCTTTTAAGGGATTTTTCTTTAAGGTATCATTACCAGGATAGAATTTCTCGTACATCATTTCATTAGCACCCAGATAGTCGGCTAAAGTCAATTTCCAATCTAGTCGATAGTTTGGCGGTCGTCTTTTAACGTAATTGTGATAGCTAATAATTCGACTAACTAGGGTGTTGTTAGTAGCAACTTTCTTAGTCTCTTTGCTGATGTACTGATTCTCCCGTGGTAAGTCGGGTATTTTTTGATAAATTATTTGGTCAATATCGCCAGAGTTTGGGAATTGAGCGATCGCTGGTTGGATACCAATTATCCCAGTAAATTTTAATTCAGTTGTTGCAAAACTAGTTATTACACCCACCACCGTGAAGATAGTGAGTGCAGGCAAAGTTTTGAACAGTGGTTGAATGAATAATGATTTTTTTCTCATTCCCCCTACCAAAAGCTAGATACCTATAATTCTCCAATAATTTCTGGCTGAGTTAGTTCGTCAGACATTTCGATAATCGCTCTGAGTACAGGCTTCATCAGCATATCTTCCCCACTGTCAAAGTCTTCATAACGCCGACGTTTGGCACGATGGGCTACCTGTACCGTAATTCGGTAACGGTTAGATGCAGCACCAATCAAGTCTTCAGCGCGGTGCATAATTTGAGACTGGGTGGTATCGAATTTAGAACGTCTTAACATAGTCAGCATATTGGGGGTCAACTCCCAGTTTAGCAGCACTATATTTATGCATGGCAAGAACTTGAATTTTTGCTCCAGCGACAATATTTTTATTAGCTCTTCGAGTAAGGCAGCCCCAATGAAAAAAATGGGCACTACCAATTATCGAAGTAGAATTTTTCCTTCCCCCTGCTCCCTGCCTCTGCCCTCTGCCTTCTTCAAGCCACCTCCCGCAATTGGGGCTTATCTTTCATCTCTGACATATTTAAGGATAATTGTTCTGTTTGAGGCACATTAGTTTGTTTTAATACTTTTATCTCAATATTTACACTCACTAAATAATTACCTGCATTTGCCCCTATCGCTTCTGCTACCAGTTTAGCCAGGTCTGGACGTTGTCCAGTAAGAGGATCACGTAATATACATCTATCCCATTCATGTTTGGCTGTGGGATTCAGGTTAAGAATATAGTGTTCGATCATAGGATAAACCTCTGCATCCACATAACTAAATAATTGAAGCTTTGGGAGTATTACAGAACCAATGCATCATCACCCCTTTATTATAGTACATTAGTACTAAAAGGTAAAGAAGATTATTGTCAGCTTTGCTAAAGTTCGCCGACTTCTGCAAAACAATGAATTTGGTAGAATACCAGTACTGTTTATCAACAATCCGATTCACTGATAAGGTTTACGGATAAACGGATAATATGAATTAGAGCAAACAAAATCTTTATAGAACAAGCAAACTCATTCCATGCGTATTTCTCTAAATTGGCTGCGGGAACTAGTCGAAATTAAACTTAGCCCTGAAGAATTAGCCGAAACCCTCACCATGGCTGGGTTTGAGGTCGAAGAAATTGAAGATCGCCGCACTTGGGCAGATGGTGTGGTCATAGGAAAGGTAGTAGAACGCCAACCCCACCCTAATGCTGACAAGTTAAGTGTTTGCCAAGTTGATATTGGTAAGGGAGAACCTTTAAACATTGTTTGTGGTGCATCAAATGTATGTGCAGATATTTATGTACCCGTGGCAACCGTTGGTACATACCTCCCCAATATTGATTTAAAAATTAAGCCCACCAAGCTCCGTGGTGAACCTTCTAATGGCATGATTTGCTCCTTAAAAGAACTAGGTTTACCCACGGATATTAATGGTATTCATATTTTCAACCAAGAAAATTTACAATTAGGTAGTGATGTTCGCCCCTTCTTGGGTTTGGATGATATTATTCTAGATTTAACTTCTACTGCTAATCGTGCTGATGCTTTGAGTATGGTCGGAGTAGCAAGGGAAGTCGCCGCCCTGACTGGTGGAAAGTTAAGTATTCCCGAAGTTGATACTATTTCCTTACCCCAAGGTGTAGGTAATTTAACTTTAAAAATTAGTGAATCCCAAGCTTGTCCGGCCTATTTCGGTACAGTAGTTGCAGGTATAAAAATTGCTCCCTCCCCCGACTGGTTGCAACAGCGATTGCACAGTGCGGGAATGCGTCCCATTAATAATATTGTTGATATTACTAACTATATATTGTTGGAATGGGGACAACCACTCCACGCCTTTGATGGTGACCGCTTGCAGTCTGTGACTGGTGGTGAAAAACTAACTATTGGGGTTCGCTTTGCCTATGCCGAGGAAACTTTGAAAACTCTGGATGGACAAACCCGTAACCTAGCTACTCAAAACTTACTAATTACTGCTAATGAGAAACCTGTGGCTTTGGCAGGTGTAATGGGAGGAGCAGAAACAGAAGTCCATTCTGGAACTGAAAACATCGTCTTAGAAGCAGCTTTGTTTGATTCCGTTGCCATTCGCCGTTCTTCCCGCAGTGTTGGTTTGAGAAGTGAATCTTCTGGGAGATACGAACGGGGTGTAAATAGTGTTGGCTTGGAAATCGCTTGTCGCCGCGCCCTCTCCTTAATTACCGAATTAGCTGGTGGTAAAATTATTACCCAAGAGAAAGCTGATAGTCGTCCCGATCCAGCAACTTGGACTCGTTCCATCGAATTGCGTTTAGAGCGGGTGAATCAAGTTCTGGGCCCTGTGGAACTTGGTAATGATGAGATGGGTGAGTTAGAAAGCGCAGATGTGGAAGGTATTCTCACTGCCTTGGGGTGTCAACTAACACCTACAGAGGATAAAAATTGGACGGTGACAGTTCCCCCCTACCGCTATCTTGACTTAGAACGGGAAATTGACTTAATTGAAGAAATTGCTCGCCTTTACGGTTACGATCGCTTTAGTGATACTCTCCCCGAAAAATCTGAAGCTGGTTATTTACCCCTTGACCAAGAATTAACCCGCAAATTGCGAGCTAGTTTCCGAGCAGAAGGGTTAACAGAATTAATGCATTACTCCTTAGTCAAACCAGGAGAAAATAACCAAATACAGCTCAGCAATCCTCTATTCACCGAATATTCTGCCCTGAGAACTGATTTAATTTCTGGATTGATTGATGCTTTTCAATACAACTTGGAGCAGGGAAATGGCTCCTTAAATGGCTTTGAAATTGGCCGGATTTTTTGGCAAGAAGAAGGATTACAAGAAGCCGATGCAGTGGCGGGAATCATCGGAGGTGACATTACCTCTAGCCATTGGCATAACAGTGGTAGAGAACAACCAATGGATTGGTTTGCAGCTAAAGGCATTTTAGAAAGTGTATTTAGCCAAATGGGTTTGCAAGTTGAATACCAACCAGATCGCCAAGATAACCGCCTCCATCCAGGACGTACTGCTTCCTTATGGGTGGGAGGTAATAAACTGGGAGTATTCGGGCAATTACATCCCCAATTACGAAAAGATAAAGACTTGCCGGATTCAGTCTATGTATTTCAACTGGATTTAGATGTATTATTAGATGCCTTAGATGAAGATGAAATTCTGATTCCCACATTCAAATCTTACTCAACCTATCCTGCATCAGACCGCGATATTGCCTTCTTTGCACCTGTGGATGTTACCGTTGCTGAAATTCAAAAAGCCATTAATAAAGCAGGTAAAAGTTTGCTGGATTCAGTGGAATTGTTTGATGAATACCGTGGTGAAAATGTACCCTCAGGACAGCGTAGTTTAGCATTTCGCCTCATTTATCGAGCCAGCGATCGCACCCTTAAGGATAAGGAGGTGGAAACCGTACATGATAAAGTCCGGGAAGCTTTGGTAGAGAAATTTGGTGTTAGTCTCAGAAGCTAGGGAGAAGAGGAGTGATGGAGTGATGGAGTGATGGAGGGATGGAATACAAAATCCCTAACTCCTAACTCCTAACTTCTAACTCCTAATCAAGGCGCTGGTATTGGTATTTTCCCCTAATTTTACTGTTAAAGAATTTACCAATGGAGTCAGTTTTGTACAAGCCATCCCATATCTGATCATCAACATCTTGATACTGGTATATGGCTCCATTATTAAACTCGACTTGTAAGACTTCTTCATCACTGTCATAACCTACAGCATTTGCCATAGATGATTCCACTGGCAACATTGCGATCGCTTCGTCTATTGTAGGTAATGCCAGGGAATCTGTAACAATCTGATTTAATTCCTCTAATCCTTCGTAAGCTTCCACTGGTGCAGGAATTTCCAACAATTCCAATTCATTCCCCCTATCTATCAGCAATTGTAAGTATTCCCCAGAATGAGCGATCGCCACAATATTACTTAAATACAACCTAGATAGCTTCATCAGTCATGCTCTCCCGTTACCGAATTGACTAAATACCTATGAAGATTTTGAGTTTAAATATTTAATTTATAGTACAAGTATACTATAAATTATCAATAGGTGCAAAGCCAAAAAACAGGCTGAATTCAGCAACGCCGATCGCTTAATGGGGCGTGGGTGGGATGAAAAATATTGTAAATTGACACTCTGTACCCTACAAGGGCGAAGATTCTTCATTCATAGACCCAACTTGCTCATGCAGGATTTCTCCAGCACAAGTAGAGGTAGAATCTCCTGAAGCGTTGGGATCGTTGATCCAAGTTCCGGTATGCCCTACCGTACTCAAGGCTAATTTGAGAATATTAATAGCAGCATTCCAGTCTCGATCCAGCACAAATCCACATTTACAAATATGGGTTCTTGTGGATAGAGATTTTTTGACTACTGCCCCACAGTTAGAGCATTCTTGGGATGTGTAGGCAGGATTGACTGCAACAGTTACCCTACCAAACTTCACCCCAAAATACTCTAACCATTTTCTGAATTGATACCAACCAGCATCATTAATAGACTTAGCAAGACAATGATTTTTAACTAAATTTTTAATCCTCAAATCTTCATAGGCTACCAAATCGTGAGATTGGATTACGCAACGCGCCACTGTTTTGGCGTGTTCTTCACGTTGCCTACTTATTTTCAGGTGTACTCGACCTAATCTATTAATAGCTTTTTTCCGGTTGATAGAGCCTTTTTTCTTGCGATAAACACGTCTTTGTCGCAACTTCAGACGCTTTTCTCCTGTGCGATAAAATCTTGGGTTAGGTTCACTATATCCATTACTGTCTGTATAGAACTGTTTCAGCCCAACGTCCAAACCTATAGTTTTGCCCGTTGGTTGTGCTTCTATTTTATTCTCTACACTTATAAGAAATTGAACATAGTATCCATCAGCACGACGGACTAACCTAACCCGTTTTATCTGTTCTAATGGGTAGAAGTTTAAATCCCACGTTCCTTTGAGATTAAGTTTGCCAATTCCCTTTTTGTCTGTGAAGGTTATCTGTTTTCTCGTTTCTGATAGTTTCCACCCAGAGGTCTTGTATTCCAGCGAACGGTTATTTTTCTTGAACTTGGGATATCCCTTTTTACCAGAGATTTGTTTTTTGCAATTGTGGTAGAACCTAGCTATAGAGCTATATGCTCTTTCTACTCCTACCTGACAGGCATGAGAGTTTAAGTCTTTTACGAAGGAGTATTGGGCTCTTAACACAGTGTTGTAGCGATATAGCTGTTTCTGCCCTACACCTGGGTTATCCATCCAAAAACGAATGCACTTGTTGCGGACAAATTGAGCAGTTTTGATCGCTTCGTTGATAGCTGCATATTGAGTTGTTTTCCCTTTTGCCTTAAACTCGAAAACGACCATTTGACGTGGAAAACTTCTACGGCAATTAGTATAACATAAACAAAGCTGTCCTAGAAGGACGGGGCTTGTATCCCATTAGTTTCGGTCAATAAAAGCTCTCACACTACCTAACTCATCCTATGACTACCCTACCCTTAAGTTGGCAAGAACTAGAAACCCTGACGAACTATCAAATAGACACCATTAATGGTCCTACCAACTCTAGAGCCAGGTTACGTTTATTTGGAAAACCCGAATCTGAAGTGCGGGTAACACTGTATCGTGACAACCATGCTTGGTGTCCTTACTGTCAAAAAGTTTGGTTATGGCTGGAAGAAAAACAGATACCCTACCGCATCCAAAAAGTGACAATGTTCTGTTATGGGGAGAAAGAAAGTTGGTATAAACGTAAGGTTCCCTCGGGAATGCTACCTGTGATCGAGCTAGATAGACGAATCATTAAGGAAAGCGATGATATCTTAATTGCTTTGGAAAAGGTTTTTGGTCCATTGAACCAAAGTATGAAAGATCCCAAGGTGTTTTCTTTGCGTCAACTAGAACGACTGTTATTTAGAGCCTGGTGTAATTGGCTGTGTTACCCGGTAATTTCCTCTCAACAAGAACGACGCAACCGAGAACAGTTTATTGGGGTAGTGGCTAAGGTTGAGAAGGCTTTGGCTAGTACCTCAGGACCGTACTTTCTGGATACATTCGGTACTGTTGATGTTATCTTTACCCCCTATGTGGAGCGAATGAACGCCAGCCTTTACTACTACAAGGGCTATTCCTTGCGGGAAGAAAATCCGCACTTGAGGGAATGGTTTACAGGGATGGAAAGCCGACCTACCTATCGTGGTACCCAGAGTGACTTTCACACCCACGCCCATGATTTACCTCCCCAAATGGGAGGCTGCTGGGAAAATGGCGAACCCCAAATGCTGATCAATAAAGTACGGGTGGATAATGGTCCTTGGTTTGGACTACCAGATGTGAGTTATCCAGAACCAGAAAATTCCCGTATGGAAGCTTTGCGACGAGTTATCGACCACCACACCAATATTATTCGAGTTAACCCTGCTGAGGATAAATTGTTTGATCAAGCCCTACGTTGTGCTTTAACGTACATGATGACTGGTGAAGAATGCGTACCTCCATCCGGTTCTGATGTCCCTTTACGATATTTGCGCGATCGCATTAATGTACCCCGCGATATGTCCATTTATGCAGCCAAGGAATTGAGGTCAGCTTTAGAGAAAACCGCCGCTCTTGTAGGTGATGGACAGCCAGAAACAATTCCCATCAAGCATCGATATGACCAAGACCCATCTAATTTTTCCAGCAAGGAGAATGTAGCCTAAGTAATTTCAAATAAAAAAACAGATATTTCGTATTAGAGGGAGAATCCCAAACAAACTTTGTAGTGTAGGCATGTTATACCATTTCTCTAAATCCTGGCTACAGATATTTCTCCCCCTGCTCCCTGCTGTCCATGTGTAGCTTTATTTTGGAGAATTGGTATTACCTGTATTAAGAGATGAGGGGGCTTTCCGGCTCCCACTACGGAAATTAATTGGAACAACTATATATTTCCTCCAACGGAGAGGGTGGGATTCGAACCCACGGATGCTTTCACATCACTCGATTTCAAGTCGAGCGCATTCGACCACTCTGCCACCTCTCCAAAAAAGCTGCTGGCTTTTAACCATCAGCTGTCAGCAAAAAGGCTGACCAATTACATAATATAACCCATAATCTACGCAGTTTGCACTAGGGGACGGGGTTGTTGATACAAAATTTCCTCAGATACAAGGCTGAAACCATTACCAACCCAGACTTGGGCAATTTGTGAAACTGTTCCCTCTTCTAAGGAAACAATGGCAAAGGTACGCTGTTTATCCCTACCATTCTCTTTAATTCTAGGCACACTGGCAGCATTCAGATAGATTGTCCCCTCTGGACTCTTAAATACTCGCTTACGTAGCATTTTTTTAGTATGCCGTAGGGTATGATGCATATGACCAAATGTTACTAAAGGGATTATTTTTCCTGCTGTCAGACTTTGGGAAATTGCCGATGCTAAATCAGGGTCGCCATAGTCACCACCTATGGGATACCAATCTTTACCACAAGGATCTTCCGCGCGATCACCTAATCCAGAAGGACCATTATGCCCCAGAAAAATTACTGTCTCATAAGTAGCTTTTTTTGCTTCTGCTGATATGCGTGCGGCAGATTCCTCCAAATCATTCACCCCATATCGTTCTCGGCAAATATCAGCAAATTTCCATTCAGGTCCCCCCCAGCTAAAAGGACGACCCCCTACCACAGTTAAATTGAAACTGGGTAAATCCAACTTGCCATAACCAACATGAGCTTCACCCAATAAGTCTAGCTGTTTCTGTACCCAGTCCTCCTTAGTGCGGTCATAGGGGCACTTCCTCCGCCCCCATTCCGTCGCAGTGTACCAGGCATCGTGATTGCCCATTACCGCCGCTTTGGGAATATCCAAAGATGCAATCTTTCTTACCAATTCCACCGATTCATTGCCAAAGTCTCCCACAAACAGCACCAGGTCAACACCCAAATGCTTTAATGCTATGCCATCATCCTCTTCCCATTGGTCGTGAATATCGCCAACTACAGCTATTTTGAGGGTTCTTAATAAAGTTTTTTGACTGGTCATGCCTGTTTCAAAAGCCGTCTACTTCCAGGATATGAGAATCAAAGACATTTGGCACAAATTCCTCTAATTGGTATTCTCCATAGCAATCCTATTTATTTTATATCCCTTGGGAAATTATCTTTACCCACTTTTTTTAAATAATTAGCGATCGCTATGCTATTTTTGGTAATATCTACTATAATTAATTACACAACCTATAATCAGCAACTCCTAATTGTGTTTACGACTGCTCTTGCTCAACGAGACAATACCCAAGTGGGTGCATTACCACTGGATTTATTTGTAGCTATTGAGACTCTGAAACAAGAACTCAATGCCGTTATCCTAGCTCATTACTATCAAGAGCCAGATATTCAAGATATTGCCGACTTTATTGGAGATTCCCTGCAATTGGCAAAAGCTGCGGCAAATACAAATGCGGATGTAATTGTTTTTGCTGGGGTTCACTTCATGGCAGAAACGGCGAAAATTCTCAATCCTGACAAATTGGTGCTCTTACCAGATTTAGATGCTGGTTGTTCTCTAGCAGATAGTTGTCCACCAGATGAATTTGCAGCTTTTAAAGCCGCTCACCCAGATCATTTGGTTGTTTCTTACATCAACTGCTCTGCGGAAATTAAAGCCATGAGCGACATTATTTGCACTAGTTCTAATGCAGTGAAGATTGTCCAGCAAATACCAGCAGAACAGCCGATTATTTTCGCTCCAGACAGAAATTTAGGACGGTATGTTATGCAACAGACTGGGCGCGAAATGTTGCTGTGGCAAGGTAGCTGTATTGTCCATGAAACATTTTCAGAAAAGAAGATTGTCCAGTTAAAAATTACCCATCCACAGGCTGAGGTAATTGCTCATCCGGAGTGCGAAGAACCAGTATTATTTCATGCTAATTACATTGGTTCGACAGCAGCTTTACTCAAGCATTGTCAACAAAGTTCAGCACAAGAATTTATTGTTGCCACAGAACCAGGAATTATCCACCAAATGCAAAAAGCTGCACCAGATAAAACTTTTATACCTGCACCACCTACGAATAATTGCAATTGTAATGAGTGCCCATTTATGCGGTTAAATACTTTAGAAAAGCTGTATTTAGCGATGAGTAACCGGACGCCGGAAATTAATATGTCAGAGGATACTCGGTTAGCAGCTTCGCTCCCAATTCAACGGATGTTAGAGATGAGTATTTAATTTGCATTAGCGAATATATAGTTTGTAGAGATGCGGCATTATCGCGTCTCTACTGGCTTTATTATTATTATGTCAAAATTATGTCAAATAATACAATGACTAATTGGGCTACTTCCATCACTAAGAATCAGACGTTTTATTTGCCTCTTTCTGGGCTGCTTCACTATACTTCTTATACAATTTAATCCGGATTTGAGCTTCTTGATAACGACTATGATTGGGTGATACTAAACTCATTAAGTAAGATGCTCTTTGCCAATTCGCAGCTAATTCTAGCCACTGAGTATCTGTTTTAGCTATTTTCCCTTTATCTGAAGTTATGTTAGCAATTCTGACTGCCGCAGCAAAAGGATCTTCTTCTGAGTTGAAAGAATTTTGACGAGAATAATCTTGAATTCGTGTTTGGTTAATATTCTTTTCTAAAGATTTTATGGTTGTAGTGAAATATTTAGATGTTTCTCCAGAAAGGGGATTTTTAAATTTATTTCCTAACAGATAATAAGTAGTCCACCCTCCTAATAATAAGAATAAGCATAGGCTTAAACCAGTTTTTACCCAACCCCAACCTATTTTTTTCGTTTGATTATTGTGAGCAAGAACCACATGTTGATAAGCTTGACTATCTTCCTGTTGACGCTCTTGAAAATCTTGAACAATCTTACGCAAGATATTAGGTTTATCTAACTCTATTTCTTCTGACCATAGTAGTTGATTTTCTGCATCACGACTAATTTCCTCTAGCCAAAGTAACTGCTGTTCTCGGACAATACGGCTATTTATACTGATTCGATTAATATTGCGTGGTGCTATTGACTCCAAAACTTGTTGGATGTGCTGAATAAGATTGCTTTGTTCTAATTGCTCTACTGTTTGAGCCTCACATAAAAGCTGTAAGACACCGTTAGAAAAAACAGCCCTAGTTCTCACACCTAAGTGAGCCAGATTCTCATTTAACAACTGAATAATCGCTGCAACGCTACCTTGATGTGCTTGCCAAGCGATATCATTAATTCGGTCTACCATTATTTGTGGTCTAGCGAACGCTTTATAAACCTTGAACTTTTATATTAATTAGATTTTACGAGTAAATATCAGAGAAAGACAAATAAATTCTTGATATCACATTCTCATTCTAAATAATAGCCTACAAG
>NZ_FYBH01000097.1 GCF_900185595.1 Calothrix rhizosoleniae SC01 | reverse complement strand
GGAAATACTAACTGCTTTTGTGCGCGAACGTGCTGCCATTAATTCCCACAGTTATTTCAGCCCAGAATTACCTAAATTACCAATTGATATTCAGGCAGCTCTGAAGGTAATTGGTAGACGCAATATAGAGCTAGATTCGCCCAGAGAAAAATTAGATTTACGTGATATAGATATTAGAAAAGCTGATTTAAGACAAGCAAACTTCCAGGGAGTTGACTTTCGCTCATCTAACCTTTCTGGTGCAGATATGGCTGATTCTGTACTCGTAGAAGCGGATATGGAAAATAGCCTATTCTCTGGAACGAATCTAGAACGAGCCAATTTAGAATCTGCTAATTTTCATCGAGCTAATCTTTGTGTAGCCAATCTAAATCGAGCTTTGGCTAAGGAAGCTAATTTGCGACAAGCAAATCTCTCTGGAGCAAGTTTGTGTGGTGCTAATTTTGCCGGTGCTAATTTTTATAAAGCTAATTTACAACAGACAAATCTCCAACTCGCTAACTTGTCAGGAGCTAAATTATTTCTCGTGAATTTGCAAGCAGCCAATTTGAGTAAAGCGACATTAAAAGCGACAGGTTTAATTGGAGCAAATCTCAAGCAAGCAAAACTCAGTGGAGCAAATCTCCAGCAAGGGAATCTCAATGCAGCCAAATTAGAGCAGGCTGAGATCTTTTTTACCAATTTACACGGTGCTAGTTTAGCAGAAGCAAACCTTTGTGGCGCTAACTTGATGGGAGCTAATTTACAACAGGTTAATTTTTATGAAGCTAACCTCTGTGATGTTAATCTCATGGGAGCTAATTTATTAAGAACGGAATTATCTGACATTCAAATAGAAACAGCAATTATTGCAGGGGCTAAAAATCTGCAAATTCAACAGCAAAAAGATTGCACTACTCGTTTATCGACAAATGTTGAGTTTTCCAGTCATTGACGACTATAGGGGTAATAATTATCTAGAAATATAGAACTTATGTACTATATGGTTTGAGCGATTGCTACTTGCCATCATTCCATCCCAAATACCTCCATAATTTTCCCAATCACAAAACTCTTAACATTAAGATAGAAGGTCAAGTTATAATTCTGTTGCAGCTTAACGTAACAAAAATTTATGAGTAACCCTCTAGTACAGGCATTTTTTGTAGGTAGAGCAGTCGCCGAAGTCATTAATGAACGGTTAGAACGTAGTTTTACCGATACTTTGAGCGAACTGGGTAAATTAGATGCGGAGTTAAAGGAACACCTGCATGAGTTTACAGAAGAAGTAATGGCAAGGGCGAATCGCGCAGAAGAGGTTGATATGACAACCAGTACCACAACTTCATCAGACTCAGAAACGGGTGATGTACAAACCAATATTGATGAACTACGGGCAGAAATTGCTCTTTTGAGAACAGAATTACAAAATTATCGTAGTCAAACTTAAGCAATCCCTTTGAC
This sequence comes from Calothrix rhizosoleniae SC01, assembly GCF_900185595.1. Classification (GTDB taxonomy): domain Bacteria; phylum Cyanobacteriota; class Cyanobacteriia; order Cyanobacteriales; family Nostocaceae; genus Calothrix_A; species Calothrix_A rhizosoleniae. The sequence continues at coordinate 5,869 of NZ_FYBH01000097.1, read as the reverse complement.
TCCTTTGGAGTATCCCATCCGGAGAGATTGCGTCAACGCCAGTCGTCTGCCAAGAGAAACCCCTACGGGTTGCGTCACTTGACGGCAGTTGCTTGATGTCGGGAAACCAGTCCACGGCAATGGCTTACCGTCCACTGCACTGCCTCCTTTATGCCGGGAAACCAGTCCACGGCAATGGTTTACCATCTACAACGCTGGCTCAATTTTAACTTTTGATTTCCGCATAGCGGTACTAGTGACTTATTCAATAACCAGCGGTAAGCAAGAGATAATATGGAAAAGGGTTATACAGACAAAGCATACCGTTGGAATCGTGAAAACTACTCTAGTAGAAAGCGATTTGTAGACATTTGGTCATTTGTTTTGACCTTAATGTTCAAACTGTGGTTGAACAAGAAATCATGGAGTTATTCCGGGGGAATGACTGAAGCCAAACGTGCAGCTAGACGTAAACAGCAGGCAGTTTGGATTCGTAATACCTTGCTGGATTTAGGTCCCACTTTTATTAAAGTTGGGCAATTATTTTCCACCCGTGCTGATATATTTCCTAGTGAATACGTAGAAGAGTTAGTTAAACTCCAAGATAAAGTTCCAGCATTTAACTATGAACAAGTAGAAGCAATTGTTGAAAAAGAGCTGGATCGCAAAATCCCCCAACTATTTAATAATTTTGAACCAGTTCCCCTTGCTGCTGCCAGTTTGGGACAAGTCCATAAAGCCACTTTACACAGTGGAGAAGCTGTTGTTGTTAAGGTGCAGCGTCCTGGATTAAACAAGTTATTTGAAATCGATCTGCAAATTCTCAAAGGTATTGCCTATTATTTTCAAAGACATCCCGAATGGGGTAGGGGTCGAGATTGGCTGGGGATATATGAGGAGTGTTGTCGCATTCTCTGGGAAGAAATTGATTACTTAAAAGAGGGTCGCAATGCCGATACTTTTCGCCGCAATTTTCGTCATGAAGACTGGGTAAAAGTTCCACGGGTCTACTGGCGTTATGCCTCAACAAAAGTACTGACTTTAGAATATGTTCCGGGAATCAAAATTAGTCAATATGCGGCTTTGGAAGCAGCAGGTTTAGATCGCCAGGTTTTAGCAAATCTGGGAGCAAAGGCTTACTTACACCAGTTACTTAATAATGGCTTTTTCCATGCCGATCCCCACCCCGGTAATATTGCCGTCAGTCCCGAAGGAGCCTTAATATTTTATGATTTTGGCATGATGGGGCAAATTAAATCTAATGTCCGAGAAGGACTGATGGAAACGCTGTTTGGGATCGCACAAAAAGATTCTAATCGCGTTGTTAATTCCCTTGTTAATTTAGGAGCTTTAGCACCAGCAGAAGATATGGGACCAGTAAGGCGATCTGTACAATATATGTTAGATAATTTCATGGATAAGCCTTTTGAGTCCCAATCCGTGGCTGCTATTAGTGACGATTTGTACGAAATCGCTTATAATCAGCCTTTTAGGTTTCCTGCAACCTTCACTTTTGTGATGCGTGCTTTCTCAACTTTAGAGGGAGTAGGCAAGGGATTAGACCCCGAATTTAATTTTATGGAAGTTGCCAAACCATACGCAATGCAGCTTATGAGTAATATGAATGATTCTGAGGGAAGTAGTTTCCTCAATGAATTGAGTCGGCAGGCTGTGCAAGTTAGTAACACAGCCTTAGGATTACCCCGAAGATTAGAGGATACCCTCGATAGATTAGAACGAGGGGATGTACGTCTGAGATTTCGCTCAATTGAAACAGAGCGTTTGCTGCGCCGTCAGACTAATATCCAATTAAGTATGACTTATTCAGTAATTATCAGTGGTTTCACCCTTTCTGCCACGATTTTATTGCTTAAAGATTATATATGGTTAGCGGTATTTGCTGGTTTAATTGCAGCAACTGTATCATGGTTGCTGATTCGATTACTTTTACGCTTAGACCGTTATGACCGTATGTATTAATGTCGAAATAAATTTATGAAAATTAATTTTACAGGTCTGAGCGATCCAGGTTTGATTCGTTCTAATAATCAAGATGCTTACTATACTGACCCAGAAGCGCGGTTTTTTATCGTTGCTGATGGCATGGGTGGTCATGCAGGAGGAGAAGAAGCTAGTCGTATTGCTACCCAGGAAATTCAAGACTATTTGCTCAAAAATTGGGATTCCCCCAAATCTGGACAAGAGCTATTACAAGAAGCTTGTTTCCAAGCTAATCAGGCTATTTTACAAGATCAGCAAAATCACCCTGAACGTGCTGATATGGGTACAACTGTAGTTGCTGTCATGGTTCGAGATGGGGAGTCTCCTTGGTTCGCCCATGTGGGAGATTCTAGACTCTACCGTCTCCGTAATTCCCAGTTAGAACAAATTACACAAGACCATACTTGGGTAGCACGGGCTCTGAGTATGGGTGAGATTTCTCCAGACGAAGCACGTTCTCATCCTTTTCGCCATGTATTATCCCGTTGTTTAGGTCGTGAAGACCTGATGGAAATTGATGTACAAGCCTTAGATGTGAAAAAGAGCGATCGCCTTTTACTATGCAGTGATGGCTTGACTGAAGAACTGGTTGATGAAAAAATTACCTCCTGCTTATTAGAAAATCCCATACTGGAAAAAACTGCCATGTTCCTTGTAGAAGGAGCTAAACAAGAAGGTGGTCACGATAATATCACAGTGGTAATTGTCGCTTTTGAAGATTAATTTTGTGGGGAGTAGGTTGTTGAAGTAAAAAACTACCAACAATATAGGTAAAACCATTCCCCACTCCCTATGTCCAGCAAACGACTTTTACAGCGAACGCTAACCCGACGCAAACAGCAAGCCCTAAGTAATTTACCAGAACCATCTAGGAAAATTTCTAGGAAAATTAGTAAATATACTCAGTATTTTGTTCAGCCTGAGCTTTTTTCCTGTTTACAAGTTGATAAAAATATCTTAAGGCCTCCTTATATATTTTTGGAGGTTATATTTTAAATAGTATATATTTGACATCTTGCACATTATCAGGTAAAGCGAATATAATTTTCGCTTAATACCTTATACTTCCGATTTGCAACTGATGGTTACCGAAATCCACCCACGAGGTTATGGATCTTATATCATTAGTTAAAATAGAGCAAGAGTTAAATTACCAGAATTGCCCATATCAACAGAAGTAATTTATGAGATAAATTACTATGTTGCTAGAGAATGGGTACTACTTTGACATTCTTCGTCAGAAAGTTGGACTTTTGAGATTACAAACAGTAATTTCAAACAGCTTCAATCAAATTCAATCAAACAAATAGTTGTTTTTGGAGTCAATACTTATGAACCATCCAAAATTATCCTTGGAACAGCAGTTCAGCATTCGCTCATTCGCCACCCAGGTGAAGGACATGAGTCACGAGCAAGCTCAAGACTTCCTTGTTAAACTCTATGAACAAATGGTCGTTAGAGAAGCTACTTATCAAGAGCTTCTCAAGCATCAATGGGGCTTAGATTCAGGTTCCACTTTGGCATAAGTAATTTGGGAATGTCGCGGTGGGCGACCTCCTTCTCTTGCTTGTTTCCCAATCGGAAAAGAGCTGGGGATGCCGGGGCGTCAACTATCAAATAGGAAAAAATTTATTTTCCATTTCAAAAGTCAATACAAGCAACAGACACTGCTTAATAAAAAAGATTAGTAGTGTGAATCTAAAATATGAGCAGTTATTGAATGGATTGCTTAAAATTTGTTAAGTACCATTTTAACTAGCGTAATTATGCTGGGTTTTAATTTGGTTTAATTATATAATTTTCCAACATTCATGCTAATTGTATATCTAAATCAAGTTATATTCAAGCTGGAAGCCATTAATTCTTTATAAAACTTAATACTTATTCAAGGTTAGCTGATTAAAGTCGAGATTTGGTATTCGTTGGTAATATTTTTATCGTGAGAGACTGGTAAGACAATGATAAACTCTGCCCCCTTCCCAGGCTCAGAAATTAACTTAATTTGACCCTGATGTTTTTCAATAATTTTGTAGCAAATAGATAATCCTAATCCTGTACCTTTACCTATAGGTTTGGTGGTAAAAAATGGGTCAAACAACTTTTCTTGAATATCTAAGGGAATTCCTAAACCATTATCTTTAATCATAATATGTACAGATTCCCTCGCCTCAGTTTTCATTAATGCTGTGCGAATAATAATTTGCTTACTAACTTCCTCTGGTTGTTCTAGCAAAGCATCCATGCCATTGTTGAGGATATTCATAAATACCTGATTAAGTTGTGCAGGATAACACTTAACCAGTGGCAAATCTCCATACTCCTTTACTATTTCAATTCCTTGTTTTATTTGGTGATTGAGTAATAGCAAAGTACTCTCAATTCCCTCATGAATATTAATCGGCTTAACTTCTGCTTCATCCAAACGAGAGAAATTACGCAAGGAGAGAACAATATCGCGAATACGTTGAGCACCTATTCTCATGGAGGAGAGGGTTTTGGGTAAATCCTCATTAATAAACTCCAAATCGATGTTTTCTATTTCTTCTTGGATTTCTGGAGTCCCATCAATATACTCTTCTTGGTAAAGCTTAACTAAACCTAGTAAGTCGTCAACATATCCATTGATATGCTTAATATTGCCGTAGATAAAGTTGACTGGGTTATTGATTTCATGGGCTACCCCTGCTACCATTTGACCCAAACTCGACATTTTCTCTGTTTGAATCAGTTGGGATTGGGTTTGCTGAAGACTTTGTAAAGCTTGAGATAGTTCTTGAGTTCTTTCTTCCACCCGTTGTTCTAGGGTTTGTCGAGCTACTTCTAACTCATGAGTATAATTTGATACTTTCCTCACCATCTGGTTAAAGGATGTTGCCAATAATCCGACTTCATCCTTGGTGGTAACTGGAACCTGAAGATCAAAATTAGATTCATGGGTGATTTTTTGAGTAACCTTAGTAACTGCCATTAACGGGCGAGTAATTAACCAAGTTGTCAAAAATGCTAGTAAAATAGCGATCGCTACTGAAAATACAATACTATATTTGGCAATGTCAGTCTGTAATTGCATTGCCATATTCAATTTTTTATCTGCTGCTCGTTCATTATCATGAGCAATAGTAATCAGCTTATTTAATTCTTGAAGACCCTTTTCTAGTTGTAATGCTTCCGCAGATCCCAGAAAATCTAACAAAATCTCCCTTGCAGTTGTAGCATCAATTTTCTTTGTCTGAGAATCATCAACATTGAGTTTATTGAGAGTAGCTACTAATTTTTCTCTATATGCTTGTATTGTATTTTTATGCTTATCGACAAATTGCTCTAATGTTTGCAGCTTTTCTCTATTTAATTCCTTAAGTCCTTCTTTTGTCGCAGCATCTAATTCTGAGAGAGAAGCAGTAATATTATCAGTATGAACTAACAAATAATCACTATAATTTTCTAGCAATTGGATATTTTTTATATAGGGAATAAACTGAGATTGGGCTTCTAGCATAGAATCTTTTAGTTCTATTAATAAACCAAATTCTTCATGAGTAAGCTCCTTTTGTTTCAAAGCAGGTTTTTTCCAATAAATATCTCCTACCATCAAACCAATAGTTATTCCCATCGCAGCTACTCCGATGGTAATTCCATAGCCGATGGCAATTTTATGACCAATGGTAGCCCGATCTATTAGTTTCTGTAACCAGCTATGATTATTTGTTGGAGATATATTTTTTTCTTGGAAGCCAAACTGAAAATCATTCAGTTGATTATCCTGGTTTAAACTTGATTTAATCGATTCCATCATCAAAATTTAAATAATTTAGTAATTTCTGTATGTAATCAGCCATAAATTCAGATAATTTGCTGCTGTAATATAATCCGTTGTCAGGATAATTTAGCT
>NZ_FYBH01000267.1 GCF_900185595.1 Calothrix rhizosoleniae SC01 | reverse complement strand
AGGGTCAAATTGCTGACGATGACGCTCAAACTCATCCAGGCGATCGCCAAAGGCTTTTCGAGTCTGCTTGGGTGTAATCCCTCGGCTTTGGTTAAAGAGCGGCACTCCGCCCTGATGACTACAAAAATCATTATAAGCTGTCAAAAAATCTTCCCATCCCGGATTGCCCGTTGAGACTGGATCCAAAGTTAGCACATTCCCCATCGAAGAATAGGAAAACAGGGAATTATCATCTTTGAGGATACGATAGCCTACATTCAACATGTTGCAGCGATAACCCTGTTCTTTGTAATAGTTTCTGCAAAAATCGAAGTAAGCTCGCAAAATATCCAGATATTGTTCCTCGGGGAATGCCCAGATGCTAAAGGTATAGCGCGTCCAGTCCGATTCATCTGGGTAGCGGATAATTTGATCAGCTGCACTAGTTCCCGCCGGATTTTTCAAAATAGACTCCATTGCCACCTGTACTTTCCGGTTAAACACATCCACTAGTCCATAGCTCAAATTCTGACTCGGAATCAATTTCGTTACTAAGTAGCCGAACCCAGGTGCTAGGGTTTTCCAAGTCCAATTCCTGAGATTCCAGAGCCAAGCCCCTGAGGTTTCACCAAGTTCTCGATATTTACGAAACTCCACAGCAATTTCGTCCAGAAACGGAAACAAGTAGAGCATCATCGATTCTTGATCTTGAGCAGGTCGGTTTATTAAAGTTGGCAGTGCCTGGATAAATTCCTCTAGTTTATAAACATGGTGTCGCAACGCCATCGGTCTTGCTGGACGTACCCGGAAAGTCACTTCGTAAACAATCCCAAAAAGACCGTAGCTGGATCTCGCCAACCGCAACAATTCAGGTTGGTCTTCATTAATTTCAACCAATTCCCCCTGGGGGGTTACCATTTTCAAAGATATGGCGTAGGAACAGACTTGCCCAAATTCTCCTGGCATTGAGGCATCTTTGGTGCCCCCACAGGCTGCACTTCCCATAGAAAGATTACCCAGCTCGATATTGACAAAAAACTGTAACCCCTTTTTACGTAAGGCATGAGCAACATCTATGTATAATGTGCCGGCTTGGGCAGTGACGGAGTCTGTATCAATATGCACAATTTTGTTGAAGGCAGTCATATCCACTATGGTTCCGCCATTGGCAACGGCACACCTCGTTGTGGAATGGTTTGACCCCACGGCTCGGACTGGAGAGGGATAAGTCTCAGTATCCGTCATGATCTGAATTATTTCTTCAACCGTCTGAGGTTTCACTACAACTTTTGGTTGAGAAATAATGGTACCGCCCCAGTTTTGATATTGTGATGGGTGCTGTGCTTCCATGATGTTTCTACTATGATTAATTAATCATACGATTATCGCTTGTCTTCAATTCACGGGACACATGTAAAATCTAGCTGCGGGGAACATCCCAAATATTTAAATTTCCCAGACCCTTATTTTAATTAGATATTCTTAGACAGGCGCGTTTTTTGCTCTGTTTTCACTCATTCTCAGTAAAAAATCTGAGTTATTGTTTTATATCCCGTGTCTCTAATTTCTTTGTTAAGTAGGCTTTTTGGGTTGCGATCGCTTATTACTTTTTCATCTTACCAGAATAGTACGATCACAATCTTTTGTATATTCAGCTGAGACTTGGGAAAACCCAAGATTATTAGTTATTTGTTGTACGGAATAAGTCTGATGAGTGATATCAAATTCCCATGATTTGTAACATAAAATAACAATGAAAAATTTTACTTTACGAATAACTGCGTACATTTTATTCTTAGGCTTTTTGATACTACAGCAAAGCTGTGGCAATACCTCTAGCCTTAATTGGCGTATTGAAGACAAGGGAGTGAAATTTCCGCAAAATTAAATATCCGTAGGACACTAGAAAAAGACAGAAAAACAATATTAAAGTAAACCTACCTCATAAGTATTGAGGCGGCAAATGCTGCAACCAGAGAAGGAGGATTTATGCGTGCAGTACTGATGGCGGGGGGTTCGGGAACCAGGTTACGTCCACTAACTTGCGATTTACCCAAACCAATGGTACCGATCTTAAATCGACCAATCGCAGAACATATCATCAATCTGCTTAAACGCCATCACATTACAGAAGTTGTTGCGACATTACATTATTTACCAGATGCCCTACGGGATTATTTTCAAGATGGGGAAGATTTTGGTGTACAGATGACTTACTCTGTAGAGGAAGAACAACCTCTGGGAACCGCAGGTTGTGTCAAAAATGCTGCCGAGCTTCTGAATGAAACATTTTTAGTTATTAGTGGTGATAGCATTACGGACTTCGACCTGACAGCAGCAATTGAATTTCATAAACAGAAAAAATCAAAAGCAACTTTAATTTTGACCCGCGTTACCAATCCCATTGATTTCGGAGTAGTAATTACAGATGAAGAACAGCGAATTACCCGATTTTTAGAAAAACCTTCTACTAGCGAAATTTTTTCCGATACGGTAAATACAGGGACTTATATTTTAGAGCCAGAGGTTTTGGAATATTTGCCCGAAAACATGGAATCAGATTTTTCCAAGGATTTATTCCCTTTATTGTTGGCAAACAAGGAACCGATGTATGGTTACATCGCCCAAGGTTATTGGTGTGATGTTGGTCACTTGGATGCCTATCGGGAAGCTCAATATGATGCTTTAGAACGAAAAGTAAAACTGGACTTCCCCTACCCAGAAATTGCCCCTGGCTTATGGGTGGGTCAAAATACTCACATTGAAAATCTGAAAAATATTCAAGCTCCAGCAGTAATTGGGGATAATTGTCGCATTGGCGCAAGGGTACAAATTGAAGCCGGAACCGTAATTGGTGACAATATTACCATTGGTGCTGATGCCAGCCTGAAACGACCAATTATTTGGAATGGGGCAATTATTGGGGAAGAAGCTGAGTTAGCTGCCTGTGTCATTGCTCGGGGAACCCGTGTAGATCGCCGCGCCCATGTATTAGAAGCAGCTGTGGTTGGTGCATTATCTACGGTGGGAGAAGAGGCTATAATTAGCACCGGTGTAAGGGTTTGGCCCAGTAAAAAAATTGAGTCTGGTGCTACCCTAAATATTAATTTAATTTGGGGTCACACTGCCCAACGCAATTTATTTGGGCAACGAGGGGTACAAGGATTAGCTAATATTGATATCACCCCAGAGTTTGCGGTCAAATTAGGAGCCGCCTATGGTTCGACTTTAAAACCTGGCTCCCAGGTGACTGTTTCTCGGGATCAACGCAATGTTTCGCGAATGGTGACGCGATCGCTCATTGCCGGTTTAATGTCTGTAGGGGTAGCTGTACAAAACTTAGATGCTACGGCTATCCCCATTGCCCGGACTGTGATTCCTACCATGTCCGTAATTGGGGGAATTCACGTCCGAGTCCATCCCTATCGTCCAGACTATATTTTAATTGAGTTTATGGATGCTCAGGGTATTAATATTTCCAAAGCTCAAGAAAAGAAAATCGAGGGAGCTTATTTTAAAGAAGATATGCGGCGATCGCAGACCCATGAAATTGGTGATGTAGCATATCCTACTCAATCTGCTGATTCCTATTGTACTGCTTTTGAAAAGCTGTTACAAATTGATACAATTCGCAATAGCCGTGCCAAGGTAGTAATTGACTATGTTTATGCCGTATCTGGAGCGGTATTACCGCAAATGTTAGATAAATTTGGCGCGGATGCGGTGGTACTCAATGCTAGTCTGAATAAAAATGCCGTATCGACCATTGAGCGGGAAGATTTATTAAATCAATTAGGTCATGTGGTAGAAGCACTCAAAGCAACTTTTGGAGTACAAGTATCAGCAAATGGCGAACAACTGATTTTAGTTGATGAATCAGGAATGCCTATTCGTGGGGAAATGTTAACAGCCCTGATGGTAGATATGGTACTCACATCCCATCCTCGGGGTTCAGTAGTAGTTCCAGTACACGCAAGCAGTGCAGTAGAACAAATTGCTCGTCGCCATGATGCTAAGGTGATTCGAACCAAAGTCAACCCCACAGCCTTAATGGAAGCTTCCCAGCAAAATGCCAATGTGGTGTTAGCTGGTAGTGCAGAAACAGGCTTTATTTTTCCCCAACTCCATCCAGGATTTGATTCCATGTTCTGTATTGCCAAACTGATTGAAATGTTGACAATCCAAGAGCGATCGCTAGTGTATGTACGTTCGGAATTACCCCGCGTAATTCACAAAAACCATAGTATACGCTGTCCTTGGCGAGTGAAAGGGGCGCTCATGCGCTACTTGGTAGATACCCATCCTGCTGAAAATTTAGATTTAAAGGATGGAGTGAAAATATATCAACCATATAGCGATAGTTGGGTATTGGTGCTACCTAATGCTAGCGAGCCCATAGTACATTTATATGCCAATAGTAATGATCGCGATTGGGTAGAAAAATCATTGAGAGATTATCGTAACAGAGTACAAGTCTTTGTACTCAAAGAACAAGAACAAGCTATGGCTGAAGTTTGAGAAGAGGAGTGAAAGAGTGATGGATTGATGGAATAGGGGCACGGCATCCACACTCTCTCAGTATAGGGAATAACATAACTCACGCCGTGCCCTTGAGGGGAGAAGGAAGTAAAAATGATAACTGATAACTGATAAATTTCCTTAGTGATGCTATATAGACGATTTGGACGCACAGAATTACAGATGCCGGTTTTTTCCTGCGGAGGCATGAGATATCAATATAAATGGCAAGATCTACCGCAGCAAGAAGTTCCCCTGAACAATCAGGCAAATCTGGAAACAACTATTCGCCGTGCTCTTGAGGTGGGAATTAACCATATTGAAACCGCCCGTGGCTATGGTAGCTCTGAGATGCAGTTGGGACAAATTTTACCCAAGCTTCCTCGAGAACAGTTAATTGTACAAACTAAGGTATCTCCCAAGGCAGATCCCCAGGTGTTTGCCACAGAATTTGCCAAATCCCTCGCGTACCTCCAGCTTGATTACGTAGATTTACTAGGTTTACATGGAATTAATAATGCTGAAATCTTAGAATACTGTATCCGTCCTGGTGGCTGTTTGGATGTTGCTAAACAACTACAATCCCAAGGCAAGGTGAGATTTATTGGTTTTTCTACCCATGGTGCCACAGATAGTATTATCCAAACAATTAATACCAATGAATTTGATTATGTAAACCTACACTGGTATTACATTAATCAAGAAAATTGGGCAGCCATTGAAGCCGCAAATCGTCATGACATGGGGGTTTTTATTATTAGTCCTGCCGATAAAGGGGGTAAACTTTATAACCCACCAGAAAAGTTAGTACAATTATGTACTCCCTTAAGTCCGATGTTGTTTAATGACCTATTTTGCCTCAGTCATTCCCAGGTGCAGACCCTGAGTATAGGTGCGGCTAAACCCAGTGATTTTGACGAACACCTCAAAACCTTAGAATTGTTAGATCATGCATCATCAATTTTGCCTACCATTTTGGCAAGATTGGAAGCAGAAGCGATCGCCACTCTAGGAGAAGATTGGTTCAAAACCTGGCATGTTGGTTTGCCAAAATATCATCAGACACCAGGGGATGTAAATATTCCTCGGATTTTATGGTTAAGAAATCTGGTTGTGGCCTATGATTTATTTGACTATGCCAAAATGCGGTACAACCTATTGGGTAATGGTGGTCACTGGTTTCCTGGCAGAAAAGCAGACCAAGTTGATAAATTAGACTTACGCCAATGTCTCAGCCAAAGTCCCCATGCAGATAAAATTCCTCATTTACTCAGGGAAGCACATGAGATGCTAGGGGGGCAAGAGGTACAACGTTTATCTGGGAGTTAGTTTTTTGCTGGAACAATATACAAGGTTGGGTGGAACGAAGTGTAGACGCAGAGCGGCTTCTCGAAGAGTAACTCGAAAAATGATTAATAATGTTGGCTTTCGTCCCTCAACCCAACCTTCACAATATTATTCACCTTGGTGAACTAATGCGTGCAGTAAGATGGGCAAATTTTTATTCGTTAATACAATCTGCCATCAATTGAAATTTTCTCAAGCATCTCATAGGATTTCTCTAAATACTGACTACAGATACTTTACTTACTGTTTTGATTACAGCTTTTGTTGTAGGTGGATTTTCCTTTGCGTAGCTCTATATTGGCTCATATCTAAACTGTTATCCAGATGACATTTAATTACAGCATTTCCTCATCTGTTTGTGAGTTTAATAACCTATTGACATGAATAAAAAATTGTGAAATAAAAACACAACTGTTCTCTATTTATCAGTTGCTATGCTTAATTTTGCAATCTTGGCTGAGGAAATATAAAAAAAATATTGCAGTTCATAAAAAATAGTTATAAATTATTATATAGATGAACTATTTTACAAAATATATAGACCCTATAATTGAAATTAAGCTTAAGTAAATATGCTCAAAACCAAGCTGATATTTTATGTCAAGAGCTAACATTCCTTGAGATATTTAGTTGTTAGATAAAACATGAAGTATAGACTTTAAATCATATGGATTAATTGTCTAAATATCAGTTATGTATTTATATACAATAGTAATTTTTGGCTAGATGACATCAATCTATGATTGAGATTATTGCATTTGATTATGTATAGGATTTTTTGTAAATAAATGAGGTAGAAAAATCAATGACTTAAATATATATAATAGTGTGTTTCTGGTTAAATAACCTTATATACAGGGAATTATAGATTACATAATCAAAAATTTTAATTAGTAATTTATATATCTTTAAACAAAGATAAATGCTGCCTATAATCAAGATGATAAAAGTATTTAAATAACAAATCACCCAATCCATAAATGTTCTAATTAAACAAGTATATAAATAACAGTATGGTAGTCGCAAAATCACAGATGTATCTACTTAAGAGATAGGGACTAAAATAGAGGTATTCTGATAATGCAATTAAACGAAGTGGCAATATATCAAGGCTTAGATTTAGATCAAGATGCCTGGGAAGAAGTTGAAAAATCTATTATCTATTATCAAGATCGTCCTGTAGGTACAGTAGCGGCTTTAGATAATACTGTAGATGCACTCAATTATGACCAGTGCTTTATTCGTGATTTTGTGCCTTCCGCCTTGTTATTTTTGGTGAAAGGAAGGACAGAAATTGTTCACAATTTTCTCGAGGAAACTTTAAAGCTACAGCCAAAAGATGATCAGTTGGATGCCTATAAACCGGGCAGAGGATTGATGCCAGCCAGTTTTAAAGTTGTATCCAATGGTATCAAAGAATATTTAGAGGCAGATTTTGGCGAGCACGCGATCGCTAGAGTTACTCCAGTGGATTCTTCTTTGTGGTGGATAATTTTATTGCGTGCTTATGTCGTAGCAACTAAAGATTATTCTCTGGCATACCGAGATGATTTCCAACAAGGTATTCGGTTAATTTTGCAGCTTTGTTTGGCAACTCGTTTTGATATGTATCCCACTCTCTTGGTTCCTGATGGATCTTGCATGATTGACCGTCGTCTAGGTATTTATGGCCATCCATTAGAGATTCAATCTTTATTTTATGCTGCATTACGGGCATCCCGCGAATTATTAATTTGTCAAGGGAATGAAGACATTGTCATTGCCATTGATAATCGCTTACCTATATTAATTGCTCATATTCGTAAGCATTATTGGATTGATTTTCGCCGCTTGAATGCCATTTATCGCTACAAAGGAGAAGAGTATGGTAAAGATGCCGTGAATCAGTTCAATATTTATGTTGATTCTTTACCTCATTATGAGTTAGCTAGATGGCTACCCAAAGGAGGTGGTTATCTGGCGGGTAATGTCGGCTCATCACAACTGGATACCCGTTTCTTTTCCCTGGGTAATTTAATGGCTATAATTACCGATTTGGCTACAGAAGAGCAGTCCCAGGGAATTATGACTCTAATTGATCAAAGATGGGAAGATTTGGTGGGAGATATGCCCATGAAAATTGTCTTTCCGGCATTAGAAAATGAGGAGTATAAGAATATCACAGGTTGTGATCCCAAAAATATTCCTTGGTCTTATCATAATGCTGGCAACTGGCCTGTGTTAATGTGGATGCTAGCGGCTGCTTCTGTGAAAACCGATAGAATTGAACTAGCACAAAGAGCAATGGCTATTGCCCAAGCAAGGCTCCAAGAAGATGAATGGCCAGAGTATTATGATGGTAAAAAGGGCAAACTCATTGGTAAGCATTCCCGGAAGTATCAAATTTGGAGTATTGTGGGATTCTTATTGGCAAAGGAAATCATGAATAATCCCCAACATTTACCTTTAATTAGCTTCAATCCATTTACTGCTGAACAGGTTTCCAGAGCATGTGAATTCAAAATTGATAGCTTTGATGCTTAAATGGTGGCTGTTAGTTCTTGGTTTTTTCCTCAAGAAATAGAGAAAAATCAAGATAAAAATTTCTCCCTCAAATATCCCCGACTTCCTAATCAATATCTGTCAGGTGAGGCAGTTATTAAGATAAAAGTCGGGGATATAAACATTTATAATGGCGAAATACTTTCTGTATTTTTTGCAATGTCTTCTCCCCGTCAATTAGCTTTTATTGCTCTACGAGATGTCCGTAAGGGAGCTTATACAGATGTTGCCATTGACAGAACATTACAAAAAGGGAATTTGGATGATCGCGATCGCCGTTTATTAACGGAGTTAGTTTATGGTAGCACCAGAAGGCAACGCACTTTAGATGCAATTATCGATCATTTAGGTAAAAAGAAGTCCCACCAACAACCAAAAGATTTACGTACTATTCTGCATTTGGGGTTATATCAACTACGCTATCAGCAAAAAATTCCCCCGGCGGCGGCTGTGAATACAACGGTACAATTAGCTAGGGATAATGGTTTTGCGGCATTAACTGGAGTTGTAAATGGCCTCTTGCGTCAGTATATTCGTTTAAAGGAAGCATCAGCAGAGCCATTAAAATTACCAGAAAATCCAGTAGAACAATTGGGAATTTTACACAGCTTTCCTGACTGGATTATCCAAGTTTGGCTAGAACAACTGGGTTTTGCTCAAACAGAACAGCTATGTCAATGGATGAACAAAACTCCAACCATAGATTTACGTATCAATCCCCTAATTACTTCCCTAGAGTCGGTGGAGGAAGCTTTGCAGTCTGTGGGTGTGGAATGTCAACATCTACCCAATTTACCCCAAGGTTTGCGGTTAATTAATAGTCCTGGTGCTATTCAAAATTTGCCTGGTTTTCGAGAAGGTTGGTGGACTGTACAAGATAGTAGTGCCCAATTGGTTGGTTATTTACTCGCTCCTCAACCGGGGGAGGTAATCATTGATGCTTGCGCTGCACCGGGGGGAAAAACCACCCATATTGCCGAACTGATGGAAGATAGGGGAAAAATTTGGGCTTGTGATCGCACTTCTTCCCGATTACGTAAACTACAGCAAAATGCCCAACGTCTACGTTTAAAATCCATAGAAATTTGTCCGGGAGATAGCCGCAGTTTTGACCAATTTAATTGTATAGGTGATCGCGTTTTATTAGATGTACCTTGTTCAGGCTTGGGAACCTTACACCGCCATGCAGATGCTCGCTGGCGGCAAACACCTGCGAAGGTTGAAGAACTAGCATTACTGCAACAAGAATTAATTAACCATGCAGCAACTTTTGTTAAGCTAGGGGGTGTGATGGTATATGCTACATGTACTCTACATCCAAGGGAAAATGAAGGTATCGTTAACAACTTTTTAGCATCCCATCCTCATTGGCAAATTGAGCCTCCAGTACTAGAATCTCCCCTGGCAGCATATGCTAGTTCCCATGGTTGGCTCCAAGTATTACCCCATCAACAAGATATGGATGGTTTTTTTATGGTGCGCTTAAGAAAAATAAATCATTAATAGTCAAGTTGATA
>NZ_FYBH01000130.1 GCF_900185595.1 Calothrix rhizosoleniae SC01 | reverse complement strand
CAGCAAGTAGAAAAGATTAAAAGCATTTACAACGAAGCCAAACAAGATCCAGAGATGCAAAGTTTGTATCAGGATATGAAAGCAGCCAAAGAGGAAATGGGTAATCTCATAGCAAGTGATAATGCTACCAATGAAGAGTTAATTGAACAACATAACAAAATTCAAGGTATTCGTCAGCAGTTATCACGGAAGCGTTTGGATAAAAATCTAGCAGTTCGCGAAGTACTTACATCCGAGCAACGGAAGAAAATGGTTGAGTTGAAACGGCAGCGCCGTCAACGTTGGAAATCAAGAAGAGGCAATCGTTAGAGCAACTTTTGCTAGATAAATCATAATTTTTTTCACTATTCAGAAAATTCGCCGTAAATCAGAACAAGGTTGGTAATGAAAAGTTTGAGAAAACAACGTCAATATCACAGAGGTAGCAATTTGAGCGGTAAAAGTTTCTAGAAAAATCAATCAGTAGTCATATTTATTAGTCTCTGTTTCTATGAAGAATGGAGATTTTTTTTCATGGTTATACCAATTCAAATAATCTTTACGACACATACATTCTTCGTCAGGGCACGGCACCAGTGAGATCATTTTATATACCAAAAGATTGTGGATGCCGTGCCCCTACACATCTGTCCCATTCTTTTTTCAAAATGGTATTATTTTGGCACTATGCAATATTACTTATTACTTATTACTTATTACTTATTACTTATTACCAGTCTAATCTACTACTTGCCACCAACCAAAAGCTGGGCCAATAAAGCGGATGGTTAGCCAAATTACCACCATCAAACCAATGCCCAACCAACTACCCCTGGTTGTCAATTTCATAAACAAATCTGCTTGGGTTTTGGTAATGGGAACCCAAGGGAGGATGCGAGATTCTTGACCGTAGTTTTCTCCTAATGCAGCTTTACGACGCTTTGCTTCGCCCATGTTCTTAAAATCAAATGCTGTTTATGGTCGATCATAACGTTTGTCTGCCCACTGGCTAAGGATCATAATGTTAAGAATTATCTTGATCATTATTACTAAACAGGCTGGGATCTAAATAGTTGATTCTAGCTAAGGGACTCAAAGCCGCTAGAACTTGAGCACCATAACTGCGATTAACTACTCGACTGTCCAATAAAGCGACAATTCCTTGACTTTCCCTCGCAGGAGCGATGGCGCGTTGTAATTCATTTAAGGCAGTGGGTAATAAATATAACCGGAACCAATCTTGGTGCGATCGCTTGTAGTGGGCAACTCTACCAGCCACCAGGGGATGTTCTAAGGATGGTAAGGGTAAGGTTGCCACAATTAACAGATGGGGTGATGGTAAGACATTTTGATGCGATCGCCAAAATTCCCAGCCGGTGATCAGAATACTGTTTTCATCCAAGCAGGTTTTTTCCACTTGTACTCGGGAACCATATTCAGCAGCGAGAATTGCGGCTACCTGTGCCCTCAATGGGACATCTCCCACCAATATCACTGTTAATCCCGGTGCAGTGGCACTTAAACAGATGAGAGTGCGGACTTTGTGAATAAATGCTGGTTGGAATTCTGGGGTATTTGGTAAAGGTAACTTGTAGGGAACATATAATTGGATCGCTTCAGTTTGGCGATCGCTAGAAAAATTTAAACAAGTTACATCTTCTAAACCCATACGTTGACGGAATAAAGGAGCCTCTGTATCTGGTTCCAAGGCACTACCAATTAATACTACTGGTTGTCTTTGCCAAATCGGTGCCAGCAATGTATCAACTTCTATGGGAGCACAGTGGAGAGAGAATAAACCTTGACGACGGGCAATAGTTGTCCAGGAGAGGGAAGTGTGGGGAGTGTGGGGAGTGTGGGAGGTGTGGGGAGTCAGATGAGTGAATAATTCCCAGAATTTTTGCCACGGTTCTGGGAGATTGGGAATATCTAAGGCTGAGTAAAGACGGAGTAAGATTTCTGTTTCTGCTGAGGAGATGACATAACATTCATAAGGATTGGCGGGATGCTGGAATAATTCATGGGTGAGTTGTACCTTAGCTGCTTGAATTACTTCTGCTTCTTGGGGACAAGCCAGTTGCAGTTTTTCCCAGTCTGGGGGTTGAATGGTGACTGTGAGTTGTTGGCGTACCCAATCTTCCAAATCATCCACTCCATCAATAATTGTGGGAATATGGCGAGGAAAGTTATTTGCTGGTGATAACTGTGCTTGTAGCCAAGCCTGGGGGGATATTAATAACAACCCAGAAAAATTTTCTCCAGGGAAAGTATCCTGAGTGTAGATAGGCTTGTTAACTTGTAACCATTGCTGCAACCTGGGAATTTCCACCCTCAGCAACCTTTGCTGCACATCTTCAGGAGCCACAATAATTACAGCACCATGCCAAATCAAAGCTGAGGCGACAAAACTAGTGCGATAACGTCCTTGATAACCACAAGTAGCTCCCACTTGAATTAAAGAGCTACGTCCAGTCCGTAAAGTACGTGCTACTAACCTCGCCATCGTCAGATGATGATGCCAAGAAGGTACACCTGCCTGCGATCGCAGGAAGTTATGTAATGATAAATGAACTTCTGCCTCAATCACAAGCTTTTAGTCCCATAAAGTCATTTTTACGTCCAATCTCCCCACTCCTATTATGTATCTTGTCACCTTTAGGGGTGTGACAGTTTCCTTGTATCAGTTGTTAAACTACGAAACATCCCCTCTATAAAAATTTTGCCTAACCCAATTACAAACAGTACTTTGGCAATTATTCCGGAGTTTTCACCCACTGATTCATTACTAATTACCTCGACAAATGGCAACATACACAGGAATTTCTAGCGAAGCCTTCAAGCACCCTTTGGACATTCAAGCCGAACAAGCATTACGCAGCTTACCAGGATTTGATTTAATTGCCGGTAAATTCGTGGAGTTTATTTATGAGCGTCCCCAGTTTATTTCGCTGATGGGTAACTCCATTCAAGTTGGACCTCGCCAATACTCTACTATTTACCAGATATTTAGGGAATGTGTTCGAGATTTGGATATTTATCCAGAACCCGCCCTATTTGTCGCCCAAGATCCCCAGGTAAATAGCTACGCTCTGGGACAAGAACATCCTTTCATCGTCATTAATACAGGTTTACTAGATTTGCTTAATGAAGCCGAAATTCGGACTGTACTAGCCCATGAATTAGGACATATTAAATGTGGTCATACTATTTTAATCCAGATGGCGCTGTGGATGATGAATGCGGCAGCCTTCTTGGGTGATGTCACATTTGGCTTAGGTAATTTTGTCAGCACTGGTTTAATTTTTGCTTTTTTTGAATGGCGGCGTAAAGCAGAGTTATCGGCAGATAGGGCGGCATTATTGGTGATGGATGACTTGGAACCAGTAATGTTATCAATGATGAAGCTTTCTGGTGGTAGTCACAAATATGCCAATGAATGTAGTTTACAAGAATTCATTAATCAGTCAGATAATTATCAAGCTTTGGATGATGATAGCTTGAATCAAGTATATAAATTTTTACTTTACAATGGTGCTCAAGGGATGATGCTGACCCATCCTTTTCCTGTAGAAAGGGTGCGTTATTTACGGGATTGGTCAGTTTCTCAGGAGTATGAGCAAATCAAGCAAGGAAATTACAAAAAATCTCCCGCATCTGGTGCTGTGGATGTAGAAGTTGGAGATGGGGAAAATCAAGAAGAGGTAGAAAATTTACGCCAACAAATTGAAGAATTGCAGCGAGAAATAAATAAAATGAGAGATTCTAGATAATTATGTAAACTTTCGCCATAAATATCAGGTGGGCAGTATCCACCTGACAAATTATTTCCCTTACTCATTTTTTAATTTCATGTCAAATAAATTACGTGTAAATCATCGTTTATATTTAATCCTATTTGTTCTCAGTTGGGGATTGTTGGGCTGTAATAATATAGGTAATACATCCGGTTTTGTTTCCGTTACCACAACCCAAAATACACCAATTAAGAATACTTTACCCCAAGTGATTGCCACTACTAA
Organism: Calothrix rhizosoleniae SC01; assembly: GCF_900185595.1. Taxonomy (GTDB): domain Bacteria; phylum Cyanobacteriota; class Cyanobacteriia; order Cyanobacteriales; family Nostocaceae; genus Calothrix_A; species Calothrix_A rhizosoleniae. The sequence continues at coordinate 46,688 of NZ_FYBH01000130.1, read as the reverse complement.
TATTATTTGCGACTTAACAGATAAAATTGCCGGTCAAACAATTAATCTTAATTGCTTAATACCCCCTAATACTGACCCCTATATTTATCAAGTCAAAGCTACAGATCAACAAGCTATTAATCAAGCTAAATTAATTTTTTATAATGGCTATAATTTAGAACCAAATATTATTAGAGCCATTAAATCTAGTAAAAATCGTGCCCCCAAGGTAGCAGTTGCTCAATTTGCCGTTAAAAAACCATTATACGTCAGTATTAATCGCCGCAAGCAAGCCAATCCCTACATTTGGCATGATATAAAAAATGGCATGAGAATGGTGGATGTAATTAGTAGCTTCTTAGGTCAAGTTATTCCCCAAAATGCCCAGATTTATCAAAAAAATGCCACAGCCTTAAAAGTAGAATTATCTCAAGCAAATCAATGGATTAAATCGCGGATTGCAACTATTCCTAGCAAGCAACGTCAGTTAATTACAGCTCGTAATTCTATGGTTTATTATGCCAAGGCTTATGGCTTTTCTGTATCGGGTTCTGTGAATAATATTAATACCAATAAAAAACCTACTGCTGGACGAATAAAAACACTAGTTAAAGGTCTGAAAAAAGCCAGAGTCATGACAATTTTCCCCGAAGCCACCGTTGAATCTCAGTCAATTAATACCGTGGCTCAACAAGCAGGGGTGAAAATTTCCCCCAGAAAGTTATACAGCGATACACTTAGTCCACCGGGAACCGAGGCTGATACCTACCAGAAAATGATGACCAGCAATACCCGGACAATTGTTGAAGGCTTGGGAGGAACTTATCTCATATTTACACCAAAGCTATCTCAGTGAAAATACATAGAGATTTCTGTAAGATAAAAATAGCTGATATCAAGTAACTGTTTTTTAGGGGGAAAGTGTAAAGTGAACCAACGCGATCGCATTATTTTTGATCTCAAAGGTTACATTGTCAAGCCTGGTGTTCTTTCACAAGGTGAGGTTGAGGAACTAAAAGAATTTGTTCTCCGCCAAAAGCATGAGCCAGATTCCTTACCTCCCCACCAGCGTTCCTTACCGGGGGGTGCTTTTGAAAGGTTCATCGATCATCCAGCAGTTATGGATGTGTTGCACGATGTAATTGATAGCAAAACAGAAAGGATACGCTTAGAAAGTACTTTTCTCAGCTATCGTCAACAGGGAGAAGGTGAATGGAGGCCCCATGCAGGGAGACGCACTACTAACCCCAACTATGCATACAATTTCCATGACGGACGTATTTATGCTGGTATGACTAGGGTGGTTTGGGAATTGGGTGAGGTATTAGAAGGAAAAGGCGGAACCTGTTTCATCTCTGGTAGCCATAAAGCTAATTACAATATTCGCAACTCCACTGAAACTAGCCTGGATGCCAAGGATTCTGGTATTTGGGAGAGTTATAGCTGTCCTCCCGGCTCCTTAGTAGTGTTTTCCGAAGCTGTGCGCCATTCCGCCGACTTTTGGAATAATCCCCATAACCCCCGAATTGCAATTTTCTGCGCCTATAACCATATCAATGTCCGCCATCACAAACCGAGCTTTGCACCAGAGGTAATTGAGGGACTAACCCCCGAACATCAACGCTTTTTTAACGAAGTTTACCATCCCCAATTTGACCGTTGGCAAGAACAAGAAGAACAGAAGCAACAGTATATTAACGCAGCAAATAGGCTAGGGGGTAATAAAATAGATCGTGGATTGAAAACAAAAATAAAATCCATTGTTCAGAGATTTCGCTAATTGGCTAAAGCTCCGTTCTATTTATCAATAATCTAAAATCTAAAATCCTATGACAGAAGAAGCGATCGCTAATATTATTGAATCATACTTTGCGAATGTGTCCGCCATGAATCCAGAAGGGTGGGTGAAAAACTTTGCCGTAGATGCTATCAGCTATGATCCTGTGGGCGAACCACCGACAAAAATCCATGAAGGATTTCGAGATTTCATCGGACTTCTGCAAGCCACCTATGAAAAGTTAGAATCCAACATCGAACATGTATTTATTGCTGGTAATGAAGCTGCAGTTAAATGGGAAATGCAAGGTATTAGCAAAACTGGTAAATCTGTAACATTTGCAGGGATTACCATATTTGAAATCAACGACGAGGGTAAAATTCAAACCACCCGCGCTTACTGGAGTCCTGCTGCCATGATAGCACAACTGCGTTCTTAGGAATAGATGATGCGCTACACTAACTATAGATTGAAGCGGATATCTCTAGTGGTAAGTCCTATTGATTTATGTACTTCTAGCGCTTCATTTATTATGTCCGCAAAAAAAGCAGAAATTCCATCTCAGTTTTATCAACTTAAGCCAGTTCACTTTGCTGACTTAATCAGAGCTGCACAATTAATTTTTATACCCTCCAAAGGTGTTTCTGGAGTGTATACGGACATTAATTGGGAAGAAATAGGGATTCCAGATGATGTATTAGCAAACTTACGAGCTTTAGGTCAAGAGTATCAATATTCATCTCCTCACATTCCACCAGACATTATCTGGAGTAAATTAACCCCTGAGACTAGGGTATGGTTTGTTGAGAATAAAGATGAGTTATGGACTCTAGAAGAATTATTTCCTATGCTTGATGAGGATTAGGATTCAGGGGAGCAGGGGTAAAAATGTATTTTCCTCTGCTTGAATGGTTTTAATAATTTTGTCATTAATTCGGGAAAGTGATTTGTTTGTTGTGTATTTAAATAATAATTTATCTGCAATTTTGAAAAAATCTTTCATTTACCTTTATTTTGAGGTTATTAATGCGTAGTAGGATACTCTTGTGGATGTTTGCCCCCATTACCTTCATCACTGGATGTTCAATAGAGAAATTACTTCCCAGTAATTCTTCAGTAGCACAAAAACCTCCAGAAGATGCAACTTTATTGTCCCAGAGAAAAAGCCTTTCACCCTTAGAACAGAATGTGATTGTGGAAATGAATAAGGCAAGAACAAATCCTACTGCTTATGCTAGGATTCTGGAGAACTATAGAACACGCTTCCAAGGAAAACAAGTACGAATTTCTGATCGGGTTTACTTGCAAACTCAAGAAGGAGTAAAAGCAGTAGATGAAGCGATCGCTTTTTTAAAAAAGGTACGTCCTGTAGGAGCTTTAACCTCATCTAGGGGTATGTCTTTAGCTGCAAGGGATCATGTGAAAGACCAAGGTAAGAAAGGAATTACTGGTCATAATGGTAGTGATGGTAGTACTCCTTCTATGCGACTTGAGCGTTATGGGAAATGGCTAGTTACCGCCGGTGAAAACATCAGCTATGGTTCCCATACAGCCCAAGATATTGTCATGCAATTAATTATCGATGATGGAGTGCCCGATCGCGGTCATCGTATAAATATCTTTAACCCAAATTTTAAGGTTGCAGGAGTGGCTTTTGGTATTCATTCCCAATATAGGCAGATGTGTGTTATTACCTATGCAGGTGGATATTTAGAAAGTTAGTTAAAAGCGGGACTTCAAGGTTTTTCCCACATATCCTCAATTTACCAAATTACATTGGAGTAAAAATCTCTTATTTCTTGATCTGCTGTAATGATTGAAGCTTGATTACTTCTTGCTAAAGCTACCACAACTCGATCAACTGGATCCCTATGCTCCCATTCTAGTTTGACACTTTCTAACCACAAATCTTCATTAATGGGGACAACACTGGACTTTTTTAAAGAGGCGACGTATTGGTTCAGCTCGACTCCTAAATCTAATTTTTTCTTGTTGATTTTGATGGCTATTTCCCAGATAGTGATGGATGGAACAAGACCATTTTTTTTCGTTTTCATCTGCTTGCAAACATCTGAAGCAGGTGGAGAAAGTTTACCTGGATCTAAACTCCACCAAATCAAAGCACAAGTATCGAGAACAATTTTCACAGTTCTCCCCATTCTTCAGTTGTAGGAGTCGTTAAATCTTCAAAATACTTGATTTTCCCCCGCATTTGCCCAAATAAATCTTCTGTTGATGGTGAATCGCCGTATTTAGAAATTTTCACCACTGGTTTTCCTCGATCAGTGACTATAATTTCTTCCCCTTCTGACTCTACAAGCCGCAAAAACTCCAGCAGTTTGCTTTTAAGTTTACTTTTGGAAATACTTTTCATAATGTCTCTGGTCATGTTGAGAATGTATCACATTTTCTAATATTGGGCTTCTCACAGAAAAGTTCAGTTCTTTTTTTACTTGATCAACAACTTTACAATTGGTTTGCAGCTAGAGAGTTGCTCTCAGCAATATTACTCACATATAAGATATGAAATGTAACTTAAGTTTTATCCAAAAACGGGAAGACTAAGATTAATCCCCAAGTATGAATTATTTCATGGGGAATTGCTAATATAAGTTATGAGGATAAGATGCTGAACCAATCTCTGCGTAAATTGGCGATCGCCCCTATTGCTTTGTTTTCCTGGATAGCTGTGGGCACATTTATCAATACCACTGCTCAAGCATTACCAGGACGTTCGACAGAAGATGTTGGTGCTTGGATTAAATCTCATCCTACACTTCGTCCTCGTAGAGGAGAAAAATTCTTAGTCAGAAAAAGTGATACTGCGGCTCAACGTTTTACTTTTCAAGCATCAGTTTTACCCCCTGGTAAAATCACATTTAGTCGGGATCGCAGCACTATTCGGACTGAAAGAATTGCCATGTATGATGCAATTAATGGCATGAGTTTGTCACGTTTACAGGAATCATTGCGGGTTATTTATGGCTTGGATGTCTATCAAGATTTTCAACGGGCACAGGTAATTTATAATTATCCTAACCAGAGTGCAATTAATTCAGCCCGATTTGCCAAAACCCCGGTTCGGGAGGCTTTACGGGGAGAATTGCGAGTGGGCGATCGCTATGCATATTGGGTGGAGGTAGCTAAACCAAATCAAGGTAAAGCCTTCACTGGTCAAATGACTGTTTTACTCAAAAAGGACTTAAATAAATTAGAATCAGAACTACGAAATCGTTAATCCAATTTAAGATTATTGGGGTGGGTTGACTTTTGATTTTTCCCTTGTGTAGCCCAGCCCATTATTTCACAAAGTCTTCCAGTCACCAGAAAAAATACTTTCTACAGCGATCGCTATTCTCAATAAATCTTCTTTGAATATTGGTGGCCAGTTTACCCCAGCTTTGCGTCCGGCGACAAATAATTGTTGGGTTTTCACACTCAGCATATACAGAGCGCAAGCCAGTTCTTTATCGATAGCGATCGCATTTTGTAATTCTGCAAACACAACTTTTAAAGCCAACAAAATTGACGTGATTTGACCGGGAACTGGTGGCTTACCCTGGTGCATATGCATTAACAGGCTATCTGGATTTTCCTCGGTGGTAATTGTTTGAGCAATGAGGAATTTGCGAGCTGTTTGGTAGTTCATCTTCTGGTTTTGCGAATTAATAAATGCGATTTAATAGTCTGTTTGGTAGAGCATCCCTCAAAAGATAGATTAGCAAGTATTTCCAGGGGTACTTGTAACCCCGGACGAAGAAATTATTGGGACAATTAGTAGTTAATATAAGGCAATAGTAAAACGATTGTAGGGACGTTTGACAAGATTAGGGGAAATTTCACCAGAGTGTGCTTTTTTGCTAAGATTATTGCCTTTGGCTCAGTATTTTGGCTAAAATTGGGCTTTCATAATCAAATCCACAGTAGAAATTTGAGGGGATATGTTTGCGGGTATCAAGGGGTTCAATCTTGAAAACCATTAAGCTGACATTATTTGTTTGTATGTTTGTGCAGCCGCCTTTAGTGCATCATTAGGCTCCGGAGGGTTGAGGAGTGCATCAACAAATGCTTCGCTATCCTCAACGCTAAGTTTAAGTGTTTGGTGTTGCTCAATGACTCGACAAGCTTCTGCTCGAACAGCTGCGATCACAAAATCAGTTAGGGTGCGTCCCTCTAAATCGGCTGCTTTTTGTAAAAGGGCTTTAGTTTCTGGGCTAATACGAACTTCAAGGAGCGCCATTGACTTTGAATGATTTGTACCAGCCATATTGATTGCATCAAATGAAAATTTCACGTGGATTATTGCTTTAATTTTATGTGGCAAATTGCCGTATAGCAATCTAGAGACGCATAGACTTGAATCTTAATTATCTGAAAAACTGCGCGACATAAAAACTGAGTTATGCCATAGCGATCGCAAAACTCAGCAATTTTCTACTATCGACAGTTTGATCATAGTAATGATCATGTCAGAACTAGTCCCATTTGCTATGACTTATTCTGCCCAGTTTTCTAAAGATAGGTTAGAAATACGCGAAAACTCTCCCACGTTGTTGCTTACAAGAGTAACTCCAAGGCTCAAGGCATGGGCAGCAATCAGCATATCCATTGAGCCAATGACAAGCCCCCTACTTTCCAGGTTATTTCTAATCGAGCCATAAATTGTTGCAGCATTTTGATCAAACTCAACAATTTCTAGGGGTATTAAAAATTGCATTAAGGCATTACGATTTTTCTCTTGCTGCTGACTCTTACAAACACCATATTCTAATTCCGCTACAGTGATGGAGGAAATACCAACATCTGACAAGGTAAGGGTTTGGAATCGCGCCAATACTTTAGGAGGTTTTTGCTTAATCAGATAAATGCAAATGTTGGTGTCAAGCAAATATTGCATTTAGAAAGCCTCTCGAACATCAAGAGGGGGTTGATTTCTGGTTGTCATGAAATCTTCAGAGAATTGCTCTAAACTCTCAAAGAGGGATTGCCAGGGGTTATCTTTGGCGATAAGAACGATCGCATTACCCACTTTCTTAATGTAAACCTCAGTACCCGTCATTTGAAAGTCTTCGGGTAATATAACAATTTGATGAGTGCCATCAGTACTAAGTTTGGCTGTGTTCATGGTATATCCAGTTACATGCGAAAATTAAGACTAGGGTAGCAATTGTCGTGATCGTCAACTATCCATTCGCAATGACATAGCGTGAATTATTTAAACCGTTCTACTTTACCTCAAATGAATACAACCGATTCTACATCCTCTCTAAAACCCCAATCCCCAACAAAGACAACCCTAATTTCAACGTCCGCGCTGTGACATCACACAACGCCAACCGAGAAGTCCGCATGGGTTCGGAGGATTTCAATACTGGGCAATTCTCGTAGAACTTATTAAATTTATCGCTCAATTGATACAAGTAATCACACAAACGATGGGGTAACAATTCTACTTCCACCGCACCAATTACCTCACCCAATTGCAATAAATGCTTGGCTAAAGTATATTCCGCCTCTTCCTGTAAAATAATCTTGGCATCTGCACCCAACTGGGTAAAATCAATATTACCAGAACGGGCAATTCCCTGGGTTCGCACATATGCATACAACATATAAGGAGCCGTATTACCTTTCAGGGACAGCATTTTATCAAAACTAAATTTATAGTCACTAGTGCGGTTTTGACTTAAATCTGCATACTTCACCGCACTAATACCAACCACCTCAGCAACATTAGTCACAAACTCCAGGTTTTCTTCCCTTCCCTCTTCTTGTAACCTGGTTTCTAAATCTGCACGGGCACGACTTACCGCTTCATCCAGTAAATCCCGCAACCGCACTGTATCACCAGAACGGGTTTTAAATTTCTTGCCATCTTCCCCTAACACTAAACCAAAGGGGACGTGAACTATTTCCACGTCCTCAGGAATCCACCCCGCCCGACGTGCTACTTGAAACACTCCTGCAAAGTGGTTAGCTTGTCCCGAATCGGTAACGTAAATGATGCGCTTGGCTTTATCTGATTGAATCCGGTAGCGCAGGGCGGCAAAGTCAGTGGTAGCATAGTTGTAACCACCATCGGATTTTTGGATAATTACGGGTAAAGGTTCTCCTTCCCGGTTGGTAAAGCCTTCTAAGAAAACTACTTTTGCCCCTTGGTTCTCTTCTAGTAAGCCAGATACTTCTAAGTCTGCTATGACTGCTGGTAAAAAGGGATTATAGAAAGATTCTCCCCGCTCTGTTACCTTAATATCTAGCAAATCATAAATTACTTGAAATTCATGCCGGGATTGTTCGCAAAGCAATTTCCAAGCATGGATTGTATCCTCTGCCCCTGCTTGTAAGCGTACCACTTCCTGACGGGCGGTTTCTTGGAAAGCTGTATCCCCATCAAATCGCTGTTTGGCTTTCTTATAAAAGGATACCAAATCCCCAATATCTAAAGCATTTGCCGTTGTCAGTGCTTCTGGGTATACTTCCCGCAGGTAGGTAATTAACATCCCAAATTGGGTTCCCCAATCCCCCACATGATTTAACCGCAACACATCATGACCACGAAATTCTAAAATTCTGGCAATACAATCACCAATTATTGTCGATCGCAAATGCCCAACATGCATTTCTTTGGCAATATTAGGGCTGGAAAAATCCACAATTTCCCTTTGCGCGGTATCTGTGAGAGGAATACCCAAACGAGTATCACCTTGCATGGCGTTGATTTGCCCTTCCAAGTATGTCGTTTTTAACCGAAGATTAATAAAACCAGGACCAGCAATTTCTGGAGATTCGCAGATATCAGATACATCCAGCTTCTCTACAATAGCAGCTGCGATCGCTCGTGGTTGCTGTCCTATTTTTTTTGCTAATGGTAAGGATACGTTAGATTGATAGTCACCAAATTTGGGATTACTTGCTGCAACCAGAATCGGATCAACTGTGCCATACTCATTACCAAATGCCGCAGCTAAAGCTTGTTGAAATTTGTCTTGTAATAGTACTTGTGTAGGGTTCATATATAAATTTGGCAACTACTTAATAAAATAGAAATTATAGGTTTAACTGAATCAGCTAGACTCTGCACAATTAACCTTACTACAGGTTTGGGAATTGCATGTAAAAATTCCTGGACGATAAAAATAAATTACGAAAAAAGTTAAGTTAGTATATATTGGCGGCTTATTTAGTTATAAAGAATAATGGCAGCCCACAACGAAAAAAACCAATCTACTTGGGAACGACTAGAACAAGGTAGACAAGCAAAAGCAGCTAAGGGTGGCTATGTTGGCTATGGCTCGCCCCCATTTGGACAATGCTCCGTTAATGGTGAATTAGTAGATAATCCAACTGAAGCTGAAGTCGTTGAATTGATTCGCCGCCATCATAAATCTGGTAAATCTTTGCAGAAAATTGCTAATTGGCTCAACAATAATGGCTATAAAACTAAGCGGGGACAACTGTGGCAGCGTATCTCAGTGAAACGAGTTTTAGATCGTCTTTATGGAAAAACTCCCAAAATCACAGCAGTAACTTCCCAATCTGATGACAACCCTGAATCCCCTCAGTCAAGCAGTGAGTGAACTAGTTAACCACTTTAAGCTTAAAATTATATTTTAATTGACATCTAATTAATTCAGCTGTAACATTTGTCATATCGTATATCAATATATACATCCAGATAGAAACAAAATTTTGGATTATTTAAACTTTTGAATGTTAAAAAACGGGATATATACCTCCAAACGTACTTAATAACCAAATAAAAAAGCTTTCAGCCTGTGATAATGCAAGTGCTGCTAACCAAAAAAGCAAAGGATACAAGCACCCAAATTTATTTGTGGAAAAATTAGAAATAATTGTGCCGCGATGCATAAGCACTCTTTCGCAATAATTCCTTTCTTGATGCAGTCGCTCATGGGGGGGGGAACAACGCCAGTGGTCTACAACGCTGGCTCCCCAAGACCTCGCTGTATAGCTATTTCAAGCCCCTATCTATATTCATATATGGGGTTTCTTCCCTGCTCCCTGCTCCCTGCTCCCTGCTCCCTGCTCCCCTGCCTCTTTGTGACTTGTCAATTCGCCAGGTAGCCAAATCATGCAATTTGATAACCCACTGAATTGGGGACCCGATTTACAAGATGCAATTGAAACAGATCCATTGATTGTTTCTCCACAAACTCCATTAATTGATGCAATTGCACTGATTAGTCAAGCCCATCACCATACTTGCTTGCTGACTGATACAGAGGCATTTTCCAACCATTCCGTTCTAGGAGTACGTGCTAGTTGCATATTAGTGATGCAAGAGAAAGAACTGTTAGGAATCTTAACAGAACGCGATATAGTACGATTAACTGCCCAAGGGATTGACCTAAATGATGTAATGGTTGCAGATGTCATGGTTCATCCCGTCATTACCCTATCTCAATCTGCAATTAAGGATATTTTTGCAGCCCTATTTTTGTTTCGTCGTTATTGCATTCGTCATTTACCCGTAGTGGATGATAGAAGACAATTAGTAGGGATGATTTCCCATGAGAGTGTTCGCCGCATTTTACGTCCAGCGAATCTGCTACGACTTCGCCGTGTGTGTGATGTGATGACTACTCAAGTTATTAATGCTCCACTAACAGCATCTATTTTGCAATTAGCTCAGTTAATGGCAGAAAATCGAGTTAGTTGTGTAGTAATTGTAAAGCAGGATGTTGAAGAAAATCTGCAACCTGTTGGCATTGTCACTGAGCGGGATGTAGTCCAGTTTCAAGCACTACAAATTGATATAGCTCAAACTCAAGCAGAGACTGTAATGAGTACCCCCTTATTTCTCCTCAGCCCAGAAGATTCTTTGTGGACAGCCCATCAAGAAATGCAAAGGCGACGGTTAGGTAGGCTGGTAGTATCCTGGAATTGGGGTATGGGTTTGGGTATTGTCACTCAAACTAGCTTATTGCGGGTGTTCGATCCCATGGAAATGTATGGAGTGATTGAAAATTTACAGCAGACCATTCAACAGTTAAAACTAGAGAATAATGAGGGATCACAAATTAAATCCTGTGGAGTATCACCCATTATTTCAGAAATGCAATGCCAGGGTAATTATCACACAGTTACACTGAATCTAGATGATTTGCACACCTCATTGGATAAAATTTCCACTTCTGTAAAACAACTGATTGACAAGCCAGATTTATCAAATCAGCAGAAACTACACTCTACAACAGTAGCTTTGCGATCGCAATTGAAATCTATTTTAGATAGTCTTAAGCAGCTAGATGATAAAATTCGTTTAGACCATACGAGTCATCTCAAATAATTGTTGGGCACTTCTGCCTAAAAAACCATCAAAAAGCTCCTCTTTTCCAGTTTCAGTTTTTACCATGTAACGCTGGGCAATTTCATAATAAGCATAAGTCCAGGGAATTTGTTTTTCTTTACCCGTAGCATCATCTAATACTGTTACCATTTCTGTAACTGCATGGGTAGCAGTTTGTCGCAAGCCTACAGTCTCACTACCTTCAATTTTTTCCTTCATGGGTATACCCAATTTCCCTAAACCACTAACTGTAGCTTCAATATCAGGGTATTGAGAAGTCTGTTGATGATTGACATAACCAGTAAAGTGGTTAACAGCGTAACCATGTAGCAGTACCCAAGCACCGTACTGAGTGATTGTATTTACCTCTTCTACAACAGAATGCCGGGGAGCGCGCCAAGGACGTTTAAAGATTGGTTGTAATTGTCGGGAAATTTCTACGGGTGTTGAAGTATCAGTTCTTGGCAAATGGGTGGGAGTAAAACTAGATACTGTTGACTTAATTAATTCTTGAGTACGTTGTGGTAATTCTTCCACAATCAACTCACTGATAAATAACTTTGGTAAATCCCATTCTGCTTGCTGGGGATGGCGATAGTGGCGAGCGTACAAATGGGTATCTGGGAAAAAATACTCCCCTTGGGCTGAATAACCGAGAAAATGAGCGATCGCATCTAGATATTCTATACCCAATTTAACTTGACCTTGGGGACTATCTATATGAAGACGCAAGGAACGCAAGGCAATATGATCATTGGCAATAGTACCACCCGCAGCAGTAATCATTTCTTGATAAATCCGGGCATAACTAACCCGACTGCTGTATTCTTGCCACAGTAATTCCCAAAGATAACGAGCAATTTCTGGTTTCATCAAAATTCCTGGGTCTAAAACCCCGTGCTTTTAGCACGGCTTTGCATGGTATGATTAACATGGTCAACGGCCCACCCGAGACGTTGGCGAAGCCTGCGCGAAGCGCATAGGAGACATAAAGCCTAACACCAAAGTTTGCATAAAATGCAACGGCGCAGAAAAATCGGTAGACCGGGAAAAGAGGATAGGGCAATGGGAATAACCATCCCTTGAATCAATAAAAATATATGAGAACTTCTTTGTCGAGTTTCCATGCATATGGCGGTGGGGCACACCGTTACAGCCTGTGGAGCGAACATAAAACCAAATCTCCTTGTGAGTGGCGGCGGTTGCGAAGAAACAGGAACCCAAATAGTGATATTTGGGAATCACCACGGCTTTATCCCGGTGAGGATGTCAAAGAGATAACCCTTCATCAACCCAATGGCTGCCCATCTTTATACAAACAATTATAACTATTGAAATTGTTTGATAATCCTCATCGTTTATGAATTTTGATTTAATTGGCTAAGTAAATGTGTCAGTTCTGGTAATATCAATTTTTCCATTGCTAACCTCACAGCATTACTAGAACCGGGAACCGAAAAGATTCATTTACCTCGATATACCCCAGCAACAGCACGGGATGCGAGCGCACGAGAGCCAATCTCTTGATAACTTAAGGAACGAAATATCTCTCCAAATCCAGGTAAAACTTTTTCTAGTAATTTCTCAATGGCATCATAAGTAGTATCTCTGGGAGCAATGCCAGTACCACCATTAAAAATTACAACATCTATTCCTGGATTTGTACCTATAATTTCTAGCTGTTGTTGAATTTGGACTGGTTCATCAGGTAAAATTTCGTACTGTCTCACGGCATGATTGCCATTGCCAAGTAATTGTTGAATTAGTTGACCGCTTTTATCTGTTGCTGGCGTTCTGGTGTCGCTAACGGTAATAACAGCACATTTTGCGGATATTTCTGATGTATTGGGATGAGGAAGATGTGACATCAGCAACTTCTAAAATTAGTTAGGATAAGATGGTACCAAAAAATAGCGTAGCCAGAAAAAGCAAGTAGAAATACTGGTCGAAAAACAAAAGAATACAAGCCCCTATATTCATGTATGGGGTTTCTCCCCTGCTAAGAGCTCCCTGCTCCCTGCTCCCCTGCCTCTTCCTGACTACTGACTATTAACTATGAACTTCTTTAAGACTTGCTTAATCCCAAATCATTTTCTTCTGCATACCGATTCATAAACCGCATAAAGCGATCCCATTCATCTGTGGACTTCATTAAATAAGTTGCTTCTATTATTTCTGGCTTACCATTAATGAACTTACCCTTAACTTCACGGGTAATAATTTCTCCTTCTTCATCAATCATGTACATACCGGTAATTTCTTCGGTACTATTTTTGTCTAAGGCGTTGGGATTTTGAAAAATGAATTTTGCTGTACCAGTGTCACCACTGCGGGATCTTGTTAAACGTACATCCGGAACTACTTTTTCGTCAATACCTCTAGTAAACTGAATTTTTGCCATAATGTAACTATCTTAAAGTTTTGTAATGTTTAAACTAACATTTTCTCATTATTTGGTACATAATGAGCAATTTGATATGTATTACAGTTTTCGTATATATTTATTTTTCCAGTATTAAAGTTACAGGGCCATCATTGGCGATCGCAACTTCCATCATTGCCCCAAACTGACCTGTTTCTACCTTTAAACCGCTAAGTTGTAATTTGCTAATAAAGCTGTTATATAAGTCTTCTGCGATTTGGGGATTGGCAGAACGGTCAAAGGATGGACGACGACCTTTACGACAATCACCGTAGAGAGTAAATTGACTTATAACTAGTAATTCTCCCTGAATTTCTTGTATAGATTTTTGCCAACGGCTATCACTTTCTGATTCTGAGAATAGTCGCAATTCTAGACATTTACGTGCCATCCAGTCCAGTTCGGTTTCAGTATCCTTATCAGAAATACCGACGAGTAAGTTTAGTCCTCGTCCAATTTTGCCAATAATTTCACCGTTAACAGTGACTTGTGATGATTTTACTCTTTGGATTACTACACGCATGATAGGAGAGTGATGGAGTGGGGGAGTGAGGGAGTGAGGGAGTGATGGAGTGAATGTGTATCTATTAATTTTAGGAATTATAATCTAAAAATTCCTTCCCTCTTCCTCTCCTTCCCTCCTTCTCTCTTTCCCTCCTTCTCTCTTTCCCTTCTTCCCTTCTTCCCTCTTCCACTCCTTCCCTCCTGTTTATCTATTTACCAAACCCTTCTCCACGATTGACGGAAGGAGGACAAATACAGTGTTCTAGTTGTTCGTATAACTTACCGTGGTCTAAATTCTGACCAATTAGCACCAACTGATTTTTCTTTTCACTTTTCCACTCATCATCATCCAGAGTAAAGCGTTTACCACAAAGGTGGAAAATATGCCGTTGGGGACTTTCATCAAACCACATAATTCCTTTACCACGGAAGACTGTTTCTGGTAGTTGGTTATCTAAGAAATACTGAAACTTTCTAATTGAAAAAGGTTTATCACTCTCAAAGGATATGGAAGTAAAGCCATCATTTTCCAAATGGTGGGAATGGTCATGATGGTGTTCGTGGTGATGATGATCGTGATGATCATGATGGTCATGATCACATTCGGAATGATCGTGGTCATCATGGTGATGATGATCATGGTGTTCGTGTGTGTGTGCTTCTTCTGAGTCAAAATACTTATCTGACTCAAACAAACCCACGCTGAGAATTAACGGTAAAGAAACTTGAGAATTAGTAGTGCGAAGAATTCTCGCCCCTTCCTTCACATCCCTAATTTTGACTTCCAACAGGTCTAAATTTGCTTCATTCACCAAATCAGCCTTATTGAGAATAATCACATCTCCATAGGCAATTTGACTGTGGGCAGCTTGGGAATTAAATAAATCTAAACTATAGTTGGCTGCATCGACAATGGTAACAATGGAATCCAGACGAGTTAAATCCCGCAATTCAGAGCTGAGGAATGTCATGGCTACTGGTAGGGGATCAGCAAGTCCCGTGGTTTCTACCACCAAATAATCTATATTTTCTCGGCGTTCTAAAACTTTGTAAACTGCATCAACTAAATCATTATTAATGGTGCAGCAGATACAGCCATTATTCAACTCCACCATATTTTCATCAGTGGAGACGATTAATTCATTGTCGATGCCAATTTCGCCAAATTCATTCACTAAAACGGCGGTCTTTAAACCCTGTTGGTTACTCAGGATATGATTAAGGAGAGTTGTTTTACCACTACCGAGAAATCCAGTGATAATTGTCACTGGTAAGCCCTGTTTCGGGGCATCTATTGCTTGAGAATCGGAAGTAACTGCTGATTGCATGGTGCTGCTATCAAAAAATAAAAGCTAAAAGTGTAGCGCACAGAGTCCAGAACACTCTAGCATAGGGATTGCTGGTATTTTATCCCAGCTGCTTAAAACTATTATTACTTAATCCCCGTATTTGAGACTTATTTGGTTATGACCCTAACAGTTTACAATACCCTATCCCGTCGCCAAGAACCTTTTACAACAGTCGAACCGGGAAAAGTTAAGATGTATTGCTGTGGTGTGACGGTGTATGATTATTGCCACTTGGGTCATGCTCGTTCTTATATTGTCTGGGATACCATTCGCCAATATTTAAAGTGGCGTGGTTACGATGTGCACTACATTCAAAATTTTACCGATATTGACGATAAAATTCTCAATCGTGCCAAAGAGCAAGGCTCAACAATGGAGGAGGTGTCAAATCGCTTTATTGATGCCTATTTTGAGGATATCCGACGGTTAAATGTGACGGATGCGGATGAATATCCCCGTGTTACAGGACATATTGCTGAAATCCATGCTTTAATTCAGACTCTGGAAGCCACAGGTTACGCCTATGCGGTGAACGGTGATGTGTATTATCAGGTAGAACGGTTCCCCAGTTACGGGAAGCTCTCCGGTAGGGAACTCGAACAAATGCAAGCCGGGGCTAGTGGTAGGGTAGATGCTGGGGATGGAGAAGCTGTCAAAAAGCGGCACCCCTTTGATTTTGCCCTCTGGAAAGCTGCAAAGCCTGGGGAACCTGCTTGGGATTCTCCTTGGGGTAAGGGTCGTCCGGGATGGCATATTGAATGTTCGGCGATGATTCGCTCAAAATTGGGGGACACCATTGATATCCATGGTGGTGGGGGAGATTTGGTATTTCCCCACCATGAAAATGAAATTGCTCAGTCGGAAGCGGCTATGAACAAACCCTTAGCCAGGTATTGGATGCACAATGGCATGGTGATGGTGGATGGACAAAAAATGTCCAAGTCTTTGGGGAATTTTATTACTATCCGAGATTTACTGGATGGGAAATGGTCTATGCATCCCCAACCTGTTGAGCCAATGGTAGTACGATTGTTCGTATTACAGGCTCATTACCGTAAGCCTTTAGATTTTACCAATGAAGCGATCGCAACTGCGGAAAATAGCTGGAAAACCCTCAAGGAAGGTTTGTTATTTGGTTTCCAGTACGGGAAACAACTCGGTTGGTCACAAGATTCTCCATCCCTGATTCCGGAAGTAATGGAAAGGTTTGCAGAGTTTGGAGATGATGACTTTAATTTTACGGGGGGTTTGGCGGTATTGTTTGAGCTAGCCAAGGAGCTCCGACGGGAGGGTAATATTTTGGTGCATGAAGGTAAAACCCAGACTGATTCAATAGAATTACATCAACAATGGCATACTTTAGTTACCCTAGCTCAAGTGTTGGGTTTAGAAGCAACCCAGGAATCAGAAACTTCCCAAACCGATGGATTAAGTGATATAGAGATTGAGGCTTTAATTCAGCAAAGGCAAGAAGCACGTAAAAATAAGAACTTTGCCGAAAGCGATCGCATTCGAGATGAGTTAAAAGCCCAAGGGATTACCTTAATTGATAGCAAGGAAGGAACAAGATGGCATCGTGAGTAGGAATTATAAATTTGAACTAGCATATGTCTTTTGAAAATAAAGGGGTTTCCCTTGTTGATTTACTGCTAATTATTGCTACAGGCTTAGTCGTATTATTACTGTGGCAATTAAGAAGCCTGTTATTAAGTTTAATGATTGCCGTAGTTCTAGCCGCAGCGATTTCGCCCATAGTCAGTGCAGCCGAAAAAAAATTACGCCTACCCCGTTGGCTCGGTGTGATTGTGGTATATATTACTCTAATCTCTGGGTTAATTGGCATGGGTTTGCTGATTGGTCCTTCTGTTTCCGAGCAAATCCAGCGATTACTTCGTAAACTACCCATTTATCTCGATAATTTACGCAGTACATCCGAAGCTTTAGCTTTGCGAATGGGTGTCAATCAAATAGAATCCATTGAGCGATTCTTTGATATCCAAGGCTTTATTAATTTTGTGCTACGTTCCAGCCAAAAACTCCTAGTTAGTTCATTTGATTTGACCTTTGGTATTGTAGGTGGGGTTCTCAATATAATTTTTGCTGTGGTGATTTCTGGCTACATGGTTGCTGGAAGCACAACTTTGATTAGTGGTTTGGTAAACCTGTTTCCCCAACCTTGGGATATGCGTCTTGCAGAGCAAGTTACACCCATTTCTCGGCGCATGGGGGGTTATATTCAAGGTAGAGTATTAGTATCAGCTATTTTGGGGGTTGTAATTACCCTAGGGTTAAGTATTTTAGGATTATCAGAGTTTGCCTTAGCTTTGGGGGTAATTGCTGGATTTACCAACTTAATCCCCTTCATTGGACCAGTATTAGGTGCAATTCCGGCATTAATTGTTGCTATTCCCCTAGGTGGGTGGACATTTTTATGGGTATTCCTATTGTTTGTGATTATCCAAAATGTCGAAACTTATGTACTTGACCCCTTATTGGTTGGTTCTTCAGCGCGAGTTCACCCTTTATATCAACTTTTAGCAGTATTGGGAGGAACTCAAGTTTTAGGGATTCTGGGGGCTTTAATTATTCCACCTTGGGTGGCTGGGATTGCAGTCTTACTAGAAAATCTCTATTTAAAGCCGAAGTTATTGGCACAGGCAGAAAATAGTCATATTGGTGAAAATTAATTCCAAATTTATGAATCTTCAATCCGTCGCAAATTTAAATAAAATGTCTCTTCATGTTCTGATTGAACGGGTTGAGTCGGGACATTTTATGGCATCGATGCCAGAGTTGGTTGATTGTGTAGCATGGGCTGAAACCCGTTAGGCTGCCATCGCGGCTGTACAGGAGAAGGTTAGGGCGAGGTTGACGAATATTGAGGTTTTGATGCTAGAAGTTGCAGATAATCCCTGGACAGAATTTATTGGCATGTTTGAAGGGGATGATGAGTTTGCGGAGCTAACGGCGGAATTGCGGGCGGAACGTGAGTTGGAGTTGACTGAAAGCGTTTTCATTACTTGCCCATAGCCCTATACCTTTACAAACCATTGTTTCCGATACATAACATAAGCAACCAGTATCCAAAACAAGGTAGTAATCATGGCAAATAATAGAGAACCATTGACTGCTCCTAACCAGGATGCAAACAGATTTTGATAAATCCAATTATAAATGTGAGAAGCCTTTTCCCCAGAACCAATTTTAGTTAAAACCAAGATTTTAATTAGCAATATAGAAGCAACGAATAAGGAAATAGCATTTAATCCCATCACTTCAAAGGGTTTACTCCAACGACGCACTCCCCTAACTTCAACTAGCTCATAACAAGATGCAAGCAACAATAATGCCCAACCACTAGTAAAAATTACATAGGAACTCGTCCACAGTTTTTTATTCATGGGAAATGCCAAATCCCATATACCGCCAATTACCAAACAACTAAGACCAAACAGCACTAAATCCATGCTAGTATCCGAGTTAATTTGTTTTTTACTACGTATCCATTGTCCGGTAAAATAACCAATCAACACACTAGCGATCGCAGGAATAGTACTAAACAGCCCTTCAGGATCTCCCATTAAGTTAAAATTATCACCCCTGTACAAATGAGCTTGGGGAATAATCATTCTGTCGATGTACGCTCCCAGATTACCAACCCTGGTTAACACACCAGCACCATAACCAGGAACAGGAATGTACATCATTGTTAACCAATAACCAATTAGTAGCCCTGCGGTGACAATCCACTGACCTTTACGTGGTAATTTGAGGATAATGAGGGAGGCGAAGAGGTAGCTCAAACTAATGCGCTGTAATACTCCCATAATCCGGATAGTACTGAAATCATACTTCCAAAAGCCGTTGAGTAATATCCCCAAGGCAAAAAGAATAGCAGCACGCCTAAGGATACGCCAATAGGGAGGGTTTTTTTTCCCCTCTGTATCTCGATTATCGGTGTATTTAGCCAATGAAAAACTCATGGCGACACCAATGATAAAGAGAAAGAAAGGAAACACTAAGTCTGTTGGGGTACAGCCATTCCAAGGTGCATGACTTAGGGGAGCATAGACATTGGGTGCAGCAATACTTGCCATATTCACCAAAATCATAGCAGCAATGGTAATGCCGCGAAAAACATCTAAAGAAGTTAAACGCATAGGTTGAGATTGTGCTTTTGCAAATATATCAGATAATACCAATTTGAAAAATGATTGCGACAGATAGAAATTTGAAAAGCTTATCTATTAACTCTTTCACAATCCAAAAAAAACGGCATGTGGAAAAGTCAGAGGGTGTGGAGTATGGGGTGTAGGGTGTAGCAAGACTTTCTTCTTTTCCCTACACCCTACACCCTATCCCCTACCCCCTGCCTTTACAGATGTTGAGCGGACTTCCCATGAAAAGTCAGCCCCCAGACAAGGTAAAATTTTGTTAAGAGATTATTTGCATTTATTAAATTGTTATGGCAGTCAAAGTTGGAGAACAAGCTCCTGATTTTAACCTTCAGGATCAAAATGGGACTCAAGTCAGCCTCAAAGATTTTCGCGGTAAGGCTGTTGTCCTCTATTTTTACCCTAAAGACGATACTCCTGGATGCACAATGGAGTCATGTGCTTTTCGGGATCAATATGAAGTCTTTAAGTCTGCTGGTGCAGAAGTAATTGGTATCAGTGGAGATTCTCCGGAATCTCACCAACAATTTAGTAGCAAATACCAACTACCATTTACCCTCTTAAGTGATAAAGGTAATAAAGTCCGCCAACTATATGGTGCTACTGCTGCTTTTGGCTTATTTCCCGGTCGTGTTACTTATGTAATTAATGCAGAGGGAATTATACAATATGTTTTTGACTCCATGTTGAACTTTAAAGGTCATGTGGAAGAAACCCTTAAGCAACTCCAATCTTTGCCAAACTAGTACCGCAAGACACAAGTCAAACAATTTTGGATTTTGGATTTCCCCCCTTGAGGGATAGAGGGGAGTTGGATTGACTATGAAGAAGCATCCATCTTCATCACCATCAAAAACATAGATGCAGTAGAAGAGGGAAAAAGCTGCAAAAAGCTACCAATTCCGCATCTATGTTTATATAGTCATACTCTTTTAGAGCCTTTGATAATTAATTCAAATAAGAGATTTTCCCAGCTTTCCCCATTCTCTCAATTTGATTTTATAGAATTTAGCGCAAAACCCATCGGCTTTAACCTTGGGAGTGTCAATTAGGGGATGGAGATGTCTCGTGGGTATGACTATAGTCATGTGCTGCTCTACCGTTTTTACCATTGGTAGTATTATTAGGATTGCGGGGCAGAATCACACCATAACCACCATGATTGCGCTCGTAAATAACGTTAATTTCCCCAGTTTCGCTATTGTGAAACATATAAAAGTCATGTCCCACCATTTGCAATTGTTCTAAGGCTTCTGCAATCGTCATCGGTGGCATGGCAAAATATTTAGTACGCACCACCTCATTGGGAAGTTCGGGAGTGCGATCGCCAATCAAATCTGGGACAATATTCTCAGAGGGAACAGCTTCCTTTGTAACTTGAGTATTAGTTTTCTTGTTGTGACGACGCTCTTTATATTTACGTAGCTGGCGAGCGATTTTATCTGCAACTAAGTCGATACTGGCGTAGAGATTCTCACTACTTTCTTCTGCACGGATTACACTTCCATTGATAAAAATCGTCACTTCTGCCGATTGCTTTGTAGTAATTCGAGGATTACGAGCTACACTCAAATGCACGTCCACTTCATTCGTAATGTTTTGAAAGTGATTTACTGCTTTTTCTATCTTTTGATGCACGTATTCCCGAATCGCATCGGTTATTTCAATATTTTTTCCGTGGATGACAAGCTTCATTTAAACTCTCCCACTCAATATTTTGGATGTATTTTGGGTTTGTCTGAAAACCATTGCGGTCATTTTGATCGCTGCTACCATAAGCTAAATGGGTAATGTCTGAGAAATTGATGGTGGTGAATATTTTCTCAAATCACTGAACCTGAATTTGGAGTGAAAATAGGGAAATCCTAGTTAGAAATTAGTATTCCACAGTACCATAGATTGCTTCTTAACTTTATATGGCTTCTATCTAGACCCCGATTCCAATAATAGGATTTTATCGAGAATATAAACTCTCTGGGTGTTTTATTGCTGATAAATACACATGAATGATTCTATACTATTCACGAAATTATTTTTATTTCCGCTCATACTTCTTGCAGATAATTCCTCCCAAAAATATTGAGGTTATATATTCAAATTAGCATCTTGTATTTTGTAAAACGAAATCCCTTTACTTTCCTTTATGTTCCTTTAAAATCCTTTGCATTGTTTGATGTTTAGTCAAGTTCTAAATTAGTTGCAGTTAATACTAAATAAGTACTGATGTAATTTAACTATTTTTTAAGTATTTTAGTATGTCCACACCGCAAAAAAAATGTTTACTATATCACCGAGGATTAGTACCATACATAGAGGCGCATCAATGGCAAAGATCCCTATTAGGCGATCGCATTCAAAATCCCAACTTAGAGGATGTGTTAATCTTGCTGGAGCATCCAAATGTTTATACTCTAGGGCGGGGAGCGAGTGAAGAGTTCCTCAAGTTTGATTTACAAACTAGTAACTATGAAGTACATCGTGTAGAGCGTGGGGGGGAAGTTACTTACCATTGTCCCGGACAATTGGTGGGGTATCCCATATTAAATTTGCAACACTACCGCAAAGATTTACATTGGTATTTGCGACAACTAGAAGAAGTGTTAATTCGGGTACTAGGAATTTATGAACTTAGGGGAGAACGCTTACCTGGTTTTACAGGTGTTTGGCTAGAAGGATATAAAGTCGCTGCTATTGGGATTAAGGTCAGTCGTTGGATAACAATGCATGGTTTTGCATTGAATATTTGTTCTGACATGAAAGGCTTTGGCGATATTGTACCCTGTGGTATTACTGATAAACCAGTAAGTAGTTTAGAAATGTGGATTCCAGGGATTACCGTGGATGAAGTTCGTCCCCTAGTCGCACGTTCCTTCGCAGAAGTATTCAATCTGGAATTTGTTGAATCAGTTAACTGTTAACTGTTATCTTGCCCAATAATCCTAATTTTTGGGGAAATATTATTTACATTTTTTCCATATCTGACTACACATCTTGTGATAATTGTAAAGCCTCATTGAGTAATTTCGCGTACTCATTAGCTTCATTTTTTACTTGCAATGCTTGTACAGGAGTCAAACTACTATCTAATAATTCCTGATTGCGAGCTAGAAAAGTGCGGTTCTGACGTAAAATGCGCTCCGTTTTCAAAGCACTGAGCAAATTTTTTCTGGTAGTTTCCAGAGTTGTTCTCAACTTTTTGCGGTCAGTAAGGCTGACATCTTGATTTCCTGCGGCTATGAGTTCTTCTTTAATTTCCACAGATTTGACCACAGTATTATACTGAGTAATCTCATCCAACAGATTTCTCTGACGTTTCCGCAGCCACTTCCACTTGATTAAATAACCTAAAGGAATTAATCCCCAACCCAAAAGTAATATTTGCTCCACATGTAGAGCTATTTGTAAAGCAAGTGCAGGGGAGGGTGCTTGTAATTTATGATACGCACTTAAGTCGCGATCGCTCACACCAGCAATATTTTTTAAGTCGTCCTTGGTGATATAAAGTTGTTGTAAATCAGCTTGCATATTTGTGGATTGGTAAACTTGGTTTGGGCTATTTCCTCTATTTTATTGATTGAGACATTTGAATTATCATGATTTACAAAATATTCAAAAACATATTTCAAAACATATTAAACCTCATCCATGTTGGAACCTGGAGTTTCTAATTATTCTGAAAATTCAGCAAAATCCCAATTTAGGAAGCCCATACAAAATTGAAGGAATACGTCGTTATGTTATTCAACGTTTTCCCTATCTGATTTTTTATTCTTCATATCACGAAAAACTGCCCTAAAAGCGACGCACTGAGGGCAGAAGATTAAGGTTGGGTTGAGGAACGCTAAAATATCAATAACACGGAAGATAAAAAACCCATGAACCAAAGCACTGATGAGCGGGTACGATGGACTACAGCTGATATAGAACTATTGCCTGATAACGGAAATCGTTATGAAATTATTGATGGGGAATTGTTTGTGACTAGAACACCACATTTGGGACATCAAAAAACCATTGGTAATGCTTATGTAGAGTTAAGAGCTTGGTCGGTTTTATCTGGTTTAGGAGAAGCTATTCTTAATCCAGGAATCATTTTTACTGATGCGGATAACGTAATTCCCGATGTTGTTTGGGTAAGTAAAGAGCGTCTGCCAATGTTACTTGATGAAGCGGGACATTTAACAGGTGCGCCGGAATTAGTTATTGAGGTGCTTTCGGAAGGGGTAGAAAATCAACGCCGAGATAGGGAAGTTAAGTTGAAATTATATTCTTTTAGGGGAGTGCAAGAATATTGGATTTTAGATTGGCGTTTACAACAACTTGAGGTTTATCGGCGAGAGAAAGCGCTGTTAAAGTTAGTCGAAACCTTGTTTGTTGATGATGATTTAACTTCACCAATATTACCTAATTTTGTTTGTCCTGTATCACGTTTGTTTATTTGATGATAGTGGAATAAATCGTTGATTATTGACGAATTCAATAATTTTTTACCTGGGTGTGGAGCCGCGCGCGTTTCCAACTATAGCGCTACGCGCAAGTAATAAGTAATAAGTAATAAGTTTACTGTTCTTAGGTTTCAGCCTTCAGCAATGTCCTAACGTAATTGCGTAGTGCTATAATCCGGATTAACCCAATCCCTTAGCTATAACAGAAGCTTCAACACACAAGTTTTGAACTGATATAACCCACATTCCGCAGGTATCCTAAAAATGTTCGATAATTCCATTTTTAAAATACCAAAATCTTTATTTCAACCTGCGGAATGTGGACTAAATATAAAATTCAAATAATATTTAGTCCACATAAACCCTTCGTAAGGGCACGGCACCAGTAAGATAATTTTATATCCCAAAAGATTGTGGATGCCGTGCCCCTACAAGACTATCCCAGGGTATTACTCAATGGGAGATCCCAATTTTTACGCAATACCCTGGAAGGGTATCGCTACACGAACAAAGCCCACGGACGTGGGCTGTAAAACCCTCTTAGTCCACGCAGACTGGCTTGGCTTGTGTAGCCCCAGGCTTTAGCCTGAGGGCTTTTTGAAAAAATGGGATGCTCCTTTACTCAATTGCTGAAGAATTGATTATCAAATATCTTCGCCCATTTTCCAGCAAAAATATCATGTAGCAAGGTATAAAAACAGGGAATTATCAGCAAAGTCAATACTGTTGCTAAAGACAACCCAGAAAATACCACCACACCCAAAGGCTGCAAAAATTCCGAACCGGCTCCAACCCCCAAAGCTAAGGGAAACATACCCAACACCGTAGTAATGGTTGTCATCAGTATGGGACGTAAACGTTGGGGTGCTGCTTGCAAGATGGCTGTTCTTCTATCAATCCCCTGTTGTTTGCGGATTTGATTTGCCAGCTCAATCATAATAATGGCATTATTCACCACAATCCCCACCAATAAAACAGCACCAACAATAACTGTGGCACCAATGGCTGTATTGGTAATATAAAGACCGAAAATCCCCCCCGCTAATGCCAGAGGAATAGTTAACATAATTACCAAAGGATCAACTAAAGAGTTGTATTGCACTGCCATAACCACAAATACCAAAAAGGCTGCCATTCCCCCTAGCAACTTGATGGAGTTTTGTAATTCTTGATTTGACTCAGAGGTAGCACTTGGTAATATAGTCACTCCTTTAGGGAAATTTGAGTTAGCTAAAACTTGATCTACCTGTGCTAGGGCTTGACTAAGACTAGCTCCCTTATTCAAGTTACCAGCAATAATAAACACCTGACGCTGATTAATTCGCTGAATTTCTCCTGGTGCTTGACTTTTAATAATCCGCGCCACATCATTCAGACGTACTTGGTGATTGTCCTTCACAAATAACGGTAATCTTTCTAATTGTGAGGTTGATTGGACGGACTCTTCATTTAATTGCACCCTGACATCAACTAAACGATTGTCCCGTTGTAGTTGGGTGGGGACACTTCCTAAAATAGCTGTTTGAATGGTTTCACCAATATCTTTCGTAGTCAATTGTAAAGCCTTGACCCTTTCCCAATCAGGTCTAATTTGAACTTCTGGTTGACGAGGATCGGCATCAGGACGGAATCTAGCGAGGGTAACTTGCTCATCTAATTGTGTCAGTAGTTGTCTCCCGGCTGCTTCCAAATCTTGAGTATTATTACCTTGCAACATAATATCTAAGTCTGCACCACGCACGGGAGAGTTGTTCACAAATAAACCCCGCACCCGTCCTGGAACTAGGCGTAGCCGAATTTTGACTAGATTGAGCTGATTAAATTGTCGGGAAATTTTTTCTGTATAATCTTGTACATTGGTACCGGGTTTGAGGGTAATGGTGCTGGAACCCCGTAGGGGATTAGTACTGGTATTACTACCGAATAGAAAACCGCCAACGGTGGAGAAAACATACTCCGTTTCTGGTTGCTGCAGGAGAATTTTATCGACCTCAGCCATAACTTGTCGATTTACCTCTAGGGGTGTACCGGGGGGGAATTGAGCGAATAATCGAGCTTGTCCGGTATTAATCCGAGGGATTATTTCTTGGGGAATCTGGGGAGCGAGCCACAGACTACCACCACCTAAAAATAGGATAGCGATCGCTAGTACTAACCAACGTCGTTGTAATACTTTTGTTAATAAACGGCTATATCCATTGGTTGCAGCCTCAAACCGTTGATTAAATTGCTGTAACAACCACAACTGATTGATACCGCTAGAAAAACGCCATGCTAATAAACGGGATGTAAGCATAGGCACAATAGTCGCAGCAATCAAAATCGATGCAGCTACGGAGAAAGTGATAGTTAAAATTAATTCATTAAATAGTAAGGAAATAAAGCCACCAGTCAGTAAAAATGGCAACACTGATACTAAATTGGTACTAGTGGCAGCAATTAAGGCTGATTCCACTTCTTGGCTACTGGTTTGTGCCTGTTGAATGATCTGCTCCTGGCTGCACTGGGTTTTCAGCTTTTTGCTGGGATTCATACCTATTCCCTGGGCAATATTTTCCAGCATGACGATGGAATTATCTACCACAATCCCTACCCCTAGGGCTAAACCACCCAAACTAAATACATTCAGGGATAAACCAAATATGCCCATGAGAATAATCGCCGCCAGGGTAGCTAAAGGAATAGCAATGACAATAATTAGGGTTTGTCGCAGGGAACCCAAGAATAATAAAACAGCCATTCCAGCTAAAGCCGAACCACATAAACCAGCAATGGTAACGTTAGCAATTGAATTACGTATAAATACAGATTCATCTAAAGTTGGTGTGAGAATTGCTTCCTGGGGAATTAACCCAGATTGTTTTAACTCCTCAATCCGTTTTTTTACAGCATCAACCACATTGATGGTATTAGCATCTGGTTGTTTTTGCACACTTACCTTAATTGCTTCCTGACCATTCAAGAGGACAAAAATCCGTTGTTTCTCCGTGCCATCAATCACCTCAGCAAAGTCCCGCAAATAAACACGACGGGGGCTAGAAGAGGTAGAATTAGATTCCCTAGCAGAAGGAGAAACTTCAAAGGAGAGGTTTCTGATTTGATCAGCATTGGCAAACTTACCCACAGTACGAGTCAGGGATTCAGAATTTCTCCCCAGAATTCTCCCCCCAGCAATATCTTGATTGCGCTCTTCCAATTCTGACAAAACGTCTGCCAATCCCACCCCCATAGCTTGCAGACGTGCTAAATCAATATTGACCCTGACTTCCTCTTGGACTCCTCCAGATACATCTATTCCCGCCACCCCAGGAACAACACCCAACTCTCGCCCTAGTTCTTCTTCGGCAAAGATGCGTAAATCAACTCCCCCCAAGTCAGGAGAAGTTAAGGCTAATTCATATATAGGTAGCTGAGAAGGCTCAAACTTGAAAATGCGCGGTTCTTCAATAATATCTGGTAATCTACTTCTGGCTCGGTTAAATGCTGCCGTCGCATCATTCAGAGCTTGGTCAATATCCCCCCCTGGCTGAAAATACAAATTGATACTTGCTCGTCCTTCACGGGTTTGAGAGAAAACCTGTAACACCCCATCGGTGGCAGCAAAAGCCTCTTCTAAAGGTTTGGTAATTTGATCGACAGCGACTTCTGGGGATACTCCTGGGGCTTGGATACGCACACCAATGCGAGGATAGGTAATTGATGGGAGTAAATCTACAGGGAGTATAGAAATAAAAAATATACCAATTACCATTACTGCCAAAGTCAACATGAGAGTACCAATATGTTGACGGATAGCCAAGGTGCTAATACTAAATCCTCGACTGTTTACTGGTTGCATTATTTTTTATCTAATGGTGGCTGATTTTTCCGAAAGTATGGATATTTTGACGGGATCACCATCTTTTAATGGTTTACTACTCCGCAGAACATAAGATTCTCCCGGCTGCAAGCCAGATAGGATTTCGACTTTGCCATCGGCTTGTCTGCCGAGGGTGACTTTTCTGGCTGTGACTTTTGTTTTGCCGCCTTTACTGGTAACAACAAATACCTTACTATTTTTGATCAGCTGAGATGCTTCTGCCTCTTTGGTGCTTTGAATAGCTGTTAAGGGTGCAACTATGTTTTGAGGTGCGTCACTTTTAAAAGTAATTCTGCTCAACAGTCCGCTACCAATTTTCCCATCATCATTGAGAACAACTATTTCCACAGGTACTAAGCGAGCCGTAGAATCTGCTGCTGGGGAAATACGGGTAATACTGCCGAGATATTTCTGATCGGGAAAAGCATCCAAACGAACTTTGGCAGTTTTTCCTCGCTGAATATTTGAGAGCTCTAATTCTGATACTTCAACTATGACTTTTACTCGGTTGAAATCGGCGATTTGAATAATTTCATTGCCTGGTTGCAGCAAATTACCTGGTTCTGTCATTTTCTCCAATACTACCCCTGTAATGGGGGATTTGACTTGACCATAGGATTTACGTTCTTTGGCTTGGGCAACTACCGCTACTTGGGCACTTAATCGACCCTTGGCGGTGGCGAGGGCTTGCTGTTCTGTGCGAACTTTTTCTTGGGCGGCACGCAAGAGTTGATTGTTGGTGCGGGCAACAGTTCGGGTTTGCTCAGCTGTTTGTTTAGCGATCGCTCCTTCTTTTAAGAGTTTTTCCTGTCTTTTGGCATCTGCTCGTGCTTGCAATAACTCTAATCGCGCCCTTTCTACATCCACACGGGCATTACTAATTTGACTTGTGGCTTTGGCGACTTCTGATTTGAGGGCTGCTAATTCTGCCTGTGCCTCATT
The DNA here is from genome assembly GCF_900185595.1 of Calothrix rhizosoleniae SC01. Taxonomy (GTDB): domain Bacteria; phylum Cyanobacteriota; class Cyanobacteriia; order Cyanobacteriales; family Nostocaceae; genus Calothrix_A; species Calothrix_A rhizosoleniae. The sequence goes on along the minus strand of NZ_FYBH01000130.1, from coordinate 17,926 downwards.
TAACGCTGTTTTCAGTAAAGCATCATCTATCTGGGCGACGATTTGCCCTTGTTTAATGTTATCCCCCACATCCACATTTAATTCCAATAGCTGTCCCTGCACTTGCGATCGCAAAGATACAGTGCGAAATGGCATGGTAGTACCAGTATATTCTGCAGGCAATCGTAAGAATTTTAGGCGGGCAATCCCCACATCTACAGAAATCGCACCACCTTTATTTCTACCTGCACCTCGCCGTTGAGATTGAGCGTCTGCTGATTCTTTGGGAAATGAGCCACAACTTGCACTTAGTAATCCAATGCTGAAGAAAGCAGCAATCAAGGCAATATACCGAAATTTGAGAACCTGGGGCAGTAGGCATATTTTTTCATGTAGCTTTTTGCTGTCTTCTGTTCTGTCGAGTCGTAAATTGAGGTTCATTTGCTGAATTGTGATGAAAACAGATGGCTTTTTGACCGCAATCGGGGGTTTATGTTTGTGCAAAATCATCATTGTTGCTCCTTTCAGGACTTTCTTTGGTCAAAACAACCTGATGTGAACCAACGAAAATTTAGTAGTTATCACTTTTGCTGGCAGCCATGATATAGACAGTTATGGATTGCTAAATAATTAACAAACAGCAGAAAATTTCCCTGATAATACTTGTCAAGGGGCAGATAATTAATCAATTAGTTTTTACAATTATAAAAATAGTATAAATCTTTTTAACTGGGTTCAGTAATTCCGACCCAGAGAAATTTTGAATTGATCACTGCTAAATTGAAAATGGAGAGTGAAAGAGTGAAGGAAGTATTTTAACGTTTGGTTGTGTATAAAACATCACGAGGGACTAGCTAGCAAATAGGGAATGGGGAATCGGGAGTCGCTTTTATGGGTAGGGATTTTGTATTTGGTAATTTTTTCTCCGTTTCAGTCGATGCTTAAACGCTGAAATGACCAAACCATGTTAGACAATTGAGAATTCTATCAATTATTTCCGGTATTTTGAAAACCCTACCCTTGAAATATCGGGAGTCGGGAGTTGGTTAAAAGCTTTAATCAGGTATTTTTAAATTTGGCGTTGTATAAATGCGGGATGAATGGATATTTTTAGCCCAGAGTCAGTCACAGGAAGGGAAGCAGGAAGCAAGGGAGAAACCCCATACATGAAAATGCGCGAGATAAAAATCATCCCCTGAACCAGCAACGCCTTCACTTTTCTGCACCTTCACCAACTCGAAACTTTGGTATAAATTCAGAATCTTGACTTACACTATTTGCTTTTCTCGGTGATTGGGTAATTCTTCAGGAGAGAATGCCCCAGTTTCCGTAATAATGGCTGTAATCAATGCTGCAGGAGTAACATCAAATGCTGGGTTATAAAATTCCACCCCTCCAGGAGTGATAACGGTGTCACCCAATTGGTAAATCTCTACTGGATGCCTTTCCTCAATGGGGATTTGGCTACCATCAGTCAGGGAAAAATCAACGGTAGAAAGGGGAGCAGCAACAAAGAAAGGTATATTATGAGCTTGAGCCACCAGTGCCAAACTATAGGTACCAATTTTATTCGCTGCATCACCATTAGCGGCAATCCGATCTGCACCCACAACCACTGCATCAATAAAACCCTGTTTCATACAGTGAGCCGCCATACTATCAGTAATTACCGTGACAGGAATGCCTTCTTGGGCACATTCCCATGCTGTAAGTTTCGCTCCTTGTAATCGGGGACGAGTTTCATCTGCATATACCCGTGACAAGCGTCCCGCCGTCCATGCCGATCGCACCACTCCCAAAGCTGTACCATAACCCGCAGTTGCCAATGCACCGGCATTGCAGTGAGTCAATAGACACAGCTTATCTGGCTCTTTTGGTAAGACTTTTAAACCATTAGCACCGATCGCCTGACAAGTTTGTAAATCTTCGGAATTAATATTTTGGGCAGTTTGAAATAGACTAGTTTTGATTTCCTCCACAGAGCCTAAAGTTTCATAAGCAGTTCTCATTATCCGTGATACTGCCCAGGATAAATTGACTGCTGTGGGACGGGTAGCACGCAACATTTCTGCGACTTTTTCCAAATCTTGTAAAAAGCGATCGCGGTTATTGGTATCTATTTCCCTAGCACCCATGTACATACCATATGCCGCAGCTACACCAATGGCAGGAGCGCCACGTACAATCATAGTTTTAATCGCCTGTGCCATATCTTCACTACGGCTGATTTCCACAAAAATATACTCACCAGGTAAGCGAGTTTGATCAATTAAAGAAACGGCGTTGTTATGCCAAATAACTGGATATACTTGGTTTGTCAGGGAATTCATGCAATTAAATAAAATCAAAGTTAGAGGTTTTAGGTAATTAGAACTTCGACAAGTTCCGGCATTTTTTAGTAGATGTACCTTTTAGGATATTAAAACTATTAAGGACATGGTGAAAAACATCTACCATTTCTGTAGGAAGATGAGCTCAGTCAGGAAGAGGCAGGGGAGCAGGAAGCAGGGAGCAGGGGAGCTTCCACAAATAAATGATACTGTGGGCACTGATAACTTGCACCATTCTCAACAAGGAGGGTTGCAAAGAAGATCAAAATCTGGAAAATAACTAATAAGTTTACTGTTCATGGGTTTGCTGCTTCAAAAATGTCCTAACGTGCTTTGGTAGTGCGATATAATGGTTTCAGCTGATGTTTCTTGAAAATAAAGAAACCCGGCTTATAGGAGAAATCATTGGTTTCAACAATAGAAATCTCCAAAAAACCAGGTTTCTAGCTTTAGCTTTTGAGAAGTTGCACAATGTGCCTAAATGGTTAACTTTGTTGTACAACAGCTGATTCTTGCTGACCAAAGAAAGCCTGCAATACCCTTTCAGCAATTTGAGAACTAGATAAACCTAATGCTGCCTTAGATTCATGTGGCTGAGCATGATCTACTAATACATCTGGGACACCAATACGTTTTACTGGTACTACTACATCAGCATCTAATAAAGCTTCCGCCACTGCGGAACCAAATCCACCAGGGATACACCCCTCTTCCAAGGTGACTACTCGCCCAATCTTCTCAGCCAAAGGTAAAATTAACTCTGTATCCAGAGGTTTGACAAACCGGGCATTAACCACCGTCGCTTCAATACCATGTTCACTAAGAATTTCCGCAGTTTGCAGTGCCGGATGTACCATTGTGCCATAACCTAGCAATAGCACATCATTTCCATGACGCAACATCTCTCCCTTGCCGATTTCCAATGCTTCCCAACCTTCTTCCATTAAAGGTACACCATAACTGTTACCACGGGGGAAACGCATGGCAATTGGACCGGTATGGTTAATTCCAGTCACTACCATGCGTTGCAGTTCAGCCTCATCTTTTGGTGCCATTAACACCATATTGGGAATACAACGCAAATAGGCAATATCATACATACCTTGGTGAGTAGGACCATCTGCACCGACAATTCCGGCTCGATCCAAACAGAAGAATACTGGTAAATTTTGAATGCAAACATCGTGAACAATCTGGTCATAGGCACGTTGCAAGAAGGTAGAATAAATTGCCGCCACCGGGCGCATTCCTTCACAGGCAAGTCCTGCTGCTAAAGTCACAGCATGTTGCTCGGCGATGCCCACATCAATATATTGATTTGGTAATTTTGCCTGGAGCTTATCTAAACCCGTGCCTGTAGCCATTGCTGCTGTAATACCAATGATTTTGGGGTTCTGTTCTGCGAGCTTGACTAGGGTATGGGCAAAAACTTTTGAATAAGAAGGGGGCTTAGGCTTATTGGAAGGAATAGCTTTACCGGTGGAGAGGTTAAAAGGAGATTGGGCATGATAGCCAACCCGATCTTTTTCCGCAATTTCATAACCTTTACCCTTCACCGTCCCTACATGAACTAAAACTGGTCCTCCCATTTGATGGGCTTGCTGGAAGGTATGAATTAGCTCTTCCAGATTATGCCCATCCACAGGTCCCATGTAAGTAAAGCCCAGTTCTTCAAATACAGCTCCTACTTTAGGAACAGCTAACCGTTTCATACCTTCCTTAACTCTCTCTAATTCAGGAGATAGGGATTCACCCAGAAAGGGAATTTGTTTAAATTGTTCTTCAATATTGTCGGTAAAAAACTGTACGGGTTCACTTAAACGCATCTTGTTTAGATAACGAGGAATTGCTCCCACATTGGGAGAAATGGACATTTCATTATCATTGAGAACGACTATAAGATTAGTTCTAGGTAAATGTCCGGCATGGTTAATGGCTTCCAAAGCCATGCCACCAGTCAAGGCTCCATCACCAATAATGGCTGCAACTTTAAACTTTTCTCCCTTGATGTCCCTTGCTAATGCCATTCCCAGTGCAGCAGAGATACTAGTGGAAGCGTGTCCAGCACCAAAATGGTCAAATTTATTTTCACAACGCTTGAGATAACCAGCTACTCCATCTTTTTGCCGCAGGGTATGGAAGTCATTGTAGCGCCCTGTGATTAATTTATGGGGGTATGCTTGATGCCCTACATCCCAAATAACTTTATCTCGATCTAAATCTAGAGTTTGGTAAAGTCCTAGGGTTAATTCTACAACACCCAATCCTGGCCCCAGGTGCCCTCCAGTTGCCGCCACAGTTTGCAAATGCTTATCTCTAATTTGACGGGCGATTTGTTGTAATTGCCGAATTGATAAACCATGCAACTGATTAGGGTGGGTGATTTCGCTTATGTGCATACTAATAATTTTTTACTTGTTTCAGTTTAGTTCTCGTTATTCTAATTTTGCCATGCTCAGGTTGCTTACAGAATGAATTGAATTGCGACTAAAAATAGTAGAATTTTGTACTTTTTAATACGTTGTTTGCAATATTGATATTCTTTAGTGAGAAAGCATTGGCTAAGTAAAAATAAAAACATGTAATTTTCTGGATTTTAATGCTATTTGTATGCTAAAGCTATAAAAGTAGCGGTTTAAGATTAACTTGATATTGTCAAAAATAATTAAATATAATGTATTGTTTATACTATTTTATTAAGTATTTATTAGGTTAAATCCTGTTTGAAAATACTGAGAAATAAGCAAGTAATTATTTTTAATTCAACTACAAAATACGTATTTTTATTGATATAAATGTTGATTTTTCCTATTTTTAAAAATCATAGATTTTTGATAAAAAAAGCATTTCATTCTGACAATTTACACCAAAGAGGATTATTTCATGGTAAAAAAACTCCGGCAAAGTCTCTGAAGCAGAATAAAGGACGTGAACTAGCCACACTCCTCCTAAGGAGTGAGTTGGGAAAAACATGCTCAAATCAGCGAGTGCCTTTGCGGCGCGGGGGTTTGATCTATTATCAAACCCCCGCGCCGCAAGCCAAAAAAAGTGAATTTACTGAGTATATTTGAGTAAGGCCTGGCAGATTTGGGTAACTTTTATGAAACCCCAGGTATTTTTATTCAGAAGATGGCAAGGAATTGGGAGCAGGGGGAACTTTTGGGGTGTCTGGTTGTGGCTTCTTTCTTTCTAAATATTTACTTAAAACAAATGCCATATCTCTACGAGTCATGGGTTTTAAAGGAGCAAGCTTTCCATCCTGGATATTAATAAATTTTTCTGCTACCACAGTTGCGATCGCTTTTCTTGCCCAACTAGGGATAAACTTAGAATCAGGATAGGGAGAGAGTAACTCATCTACAGTGTCATTGCTAAACTGGAAAACTCCATAGGCTTGGGCAAAAATTGCCAAACCCTCTGCTCTACTTACTTTTTGATCGGGGAAAAACATATTACCCCGATAGCCCCTCATAATATTAGTCTTTAAAACTACCTGAATATCGTTAAATGCCCAATGGGAAGAGGGAACATCTGCAACCACTACTAGTTTTTCCTGTAAAGCTTCTTGCCGCTTATCTAAGCGAAATGCCTTTACCATAATCGTAGCTAGTTGTGCCCGATCAAGCCACCTTTCCCCATAAAAATTACCGTCGGCAAAATTGCTCATTAATTTGGTATCTACTACCCGTTGAATATAATCTGATGATTTTTCAGGAGTAGAAGAACTATTTTGTTGAGCGATCGCTTTGAAGGGTAAGCAATGTAATAATACTACTAAGGATAGAGTACTTAGAAGCTGACGCATAACTTAATTTACCACTCAGTACTATTTATATAAATTGATACTCACTATCTAAAGCTGAGGAAATTTTGAGTTGATCCAAACAACTTTTCTATACACTTATGATTTTTAGACTTACTGGAGTAGTTGTAAAGTTCCCCCTATTTTTTGTCAGTAGGCAGAGAGAAAAATTGACTAGGTTCTGTTTCTAATCAGTAAAAATTATGACAATGATTGGCTAATACGTAATTTTTCAGATATGCCAGAAACCAAAGCTTTACAAGCAAACTCTGGTAAAGCTAACATCCGTCGCCAGCGCCACGGTTCTTGATAAAGCCGATATAACCATTCTAAATTGTTATTTGCCAACCACTGGGGAGCGCGGGTTTTTTGCCCTGCCCAAATGTCAAAACTACCACCAACCCCAATCCAAATAGCCTGGGGACATAGCTGACGATTTTGGTGAATCCACATCTCTTGACGGGGTACTCCCAAGCCAACAAAAATTACATCCGGTTGTAATTTAATCAGTGTTTGCCGTAATTCCTCTGCCTCTGCTGGTGAATGATAACCAGAATAAGTACCGATGACATTTAAACCAGGTACTTCTTGTCGCCATGATTCTGCGGCTTTCGTCGCTATACCAGCAGCCCCTCCATAGAAAAATACCTTTTTATCTATATTTTTTCCCCCTAGGTTTTTTAACAAGTCTTCAGCAAGTTCAATCCCAGGAATTCTTTCTACTTTTTGCCGCAGCATTAATTTTAAATATAGAACTACTCCCGCTCCATCGGGAATCACCAGTTCTGCATCATGGATCACTTTAGCCAGAGATTGATTACGTTCTGCCTGCATAGTCATTTCTGCATTTAGAGTAATTACATGACCTCCAGAACCTTGTCGCAATCTTTCTAGCAACCAATCCAAATAGTTACTCATCACATTAACAGGTAATCCTAAAACGGAAAAGGCTCCATGCAATTCAGACATAACCTGTGTTATTTACCTCATCACGATCCATATGGCAAGTAGTTTATCAAATATTTTTGAATATACCATGAATTAGGGATTAAATTTTAGTTATCTAATTCTGCAAGAAGGCTTCCGCTTACTCCTAGAGAAGCGGTGAGAGGAATTGCGGATTGCAAACGAAACGCCCCTTGACCGAAAAAAATGTTGCAGCTATTTTGGGAAAAAGCAAAAAATGCAGTTGCCAAGCCCCATTATCAAATCTCCAATATTGAACGTTTGCCCATCCCTTGTGCGACCAAGCTGATATGATTTTTGTTGAAGATATCGACTTGCGAATCGGCGCTAAAGGCTTCTTGGGTAAGCTCATCTTGACGGTGGCTTGAGGCAATTTCCAGATTTATTGTCTTGGGTTTACTGACAAAGAGATAAATAGTACCGATGGCTCATGGGAGAAAAAATGACCTGTAAAGTTCTACCGTCGGGGGTGCAATGCTAGATCATTGGTGCGGTGCAGGAATGTCTTATCCCCAAATAAACCTACACTCCCGCTGAACTAGGAGTGTGTGGAGTAGTCACAGCTAATAATCTAAAGAGCAGAACTTGACCATGAATAAAATTCGTGTGGCATTAATTGAAGATCATGATCTTACCCGAGTAGGTATTCGCACAGCATTACAACAAAAAGAAGAAATTGATGTTGTGGGAGAAGCTGCTAATGCTACTGAAGGCTTACAAATGTTACAACAAACCCACCCAGATATCGCAATTATCGATATTGGATTACCAGATAAAGATGGCATTGAATTAACTAGGGACATTAAATCCGCCTCTAGTGGAAAAGAATCAGCTATAAAGGTTTTGATTTTGACTTTACGGGATAATAAAGAAGCGGTACTGGCTGCCTTCGCAGCAGGTGCGGATTCTTACTGTATGAAGGATATTCGTTTTGATAACTTGCTGGAGGCTTTACGAATAACCTACAACGGTAATTCCTGGATAGACCCCGCAATTGCTCGGATAGTCTTGCAACAAGCACAACAAACTTCACTGAAGTCAGAAGCAAATATTGTGGAAAATACTACCTCTGTAAATGCTTCTGTGAAAAGGAAAAGTGATGAAATGATCGATGCTTATACCCTAACGGAACGAGAGTTAGAAGTGCTACAGTTAATTGTTGAAGGATGCAGTAATGCTGTAATTGCTGAAAGACTATACATCACAGTCGGTACTGTGAAAACACACGTCCGTAATATTTTAAATAAGCTATGTGCTGATGACCGCACTCAAGCAGCTGTTCGCGCTTTGCGTTCTGGGTTGGTGGGATAGGTCAATGTATTAGGGTAGCAACAATCGGGGTAACTATAAAGACATTTACAACTTTTACTTGCTTATGACTTGTGTATTCTTAGTTCAGTTCTGCATTGCAACATCATTGAAATTGCCTTGAAAAGCAAAAAATAAGTGAAGTCAAAGTATGGCAGATAAAACCCGTAAGCTGAAGCTCATGGTTGTAGACGACGAGCTAGATAATTTAGAATTGCTCTACCGCACTTTTAGACGAAATTTCCAAGTGTACAAGGCACATAATGCCCAAGTTGCCCTAGACATTTTGGGAAAAGAAGGGGAAATGGCAGTAATTATCTCCGACCAAAAAATGCCGGAGATTAATGGCACTGAATTTATCGGTATGACCGTGGAGCGTTTCCCCAATACAATGCGAATTTTGCTGACCGGTTTTACTGATGTGGAAGATTTGGTAGATGCAATTAATTCTGGTCAAGTATATAAATACCTTACTAAACCTTGGAAGCCCGAGCGACTAAGGGCAGTAGTCGAACAAGCAATTGAAACATATCTTTTAGTCAAAAAGCGTACTGATGAACTCAGTCGTGCTCTACGCCGAGAATCTTTGTTTAATGAAATCACTTCGGCTATTCGAGAATCTTTAGACTATTACAGTATGTTGCACAAAATTGTTGCCACTATTGGGCAAACCTTTGCAGCTAGTAGTTGTTTATTGCGACCGGTAGAGGACGATCGCTTAACAGAAGATGAGTTTTCTTACTACGACTCCCAATCTCCTGTTGTTCATGAAGATTTTGATTCCAGTGCGGTTATTAAACAAGTTTTAGCAACCAAAAATTATCAATTAATTCAATCTACCCATGATCAGAAATCTTGCCATCAATTAGTAATTCCTTTTACCTATCAACAAAACTTTCTAGCTGTTTTAAGTCTCTACCAATGGGGTAGTGATGATCGCCCCTGGGATGACGAAGATATTCAATTAATTTGCAGTGTAGCTGAACAAGCAGCTTTAGCTGTTTCCCAAGCCAAACTTTACCAAAAACTCCAAGAGAAGCAGGAGCAGACTCGCATTGAATTAGAAGTTGCTCGGCAAATTCAGCACAACTTACTACGCCAAGAATTTCCCCGAATACCTGGAACAAAGGTACAAGCCTGCTGTCAACCAGCTCGTGAAGTAGGGGGGGATTTCTTCGAGGTATTTTCTCACCCGAAAGGGGATATATGGGTAGCTGTGGGAGATGTATCTGGTAAAGGTGTACCAGCAGCCTTATTTATGGCGAGTGCAATTTCCATATTACGCCGAGAATTATCTGCAGAAACCCCACCAGAGCCCAATATTATTATCCAAAATCTGAACCATGCTCTGAGTGATGACTTAATTAGCAATAATTACTTTATTACTATGGCTTTAGCCCGTTACACCCCTGAAACTGGTGAGTTGGCTTATGCTAATGCCGGTCACATTTACCCTTTAATTTGGTCACGTCAAGCCCAGATGGACTGCACACCCAATTATCTCAAAGTCCGTGGTATTCCTTTGGGTATATTACCTCATTGGCAAGCAAAGTCCGGGCGTTTAGTCTTGGAATCGGGAGATATTTTGCTGCTAACTAGTGATGGAATTACTGAAGTAAAATTAACAACTTCAGTATTACAGCCCGCTATTATTGGTGATAGCCAAGCAATATCTAGTAGTTCTATGCTCAATCAAGATGGTCTCTGGCATATCATACAACAGCAGTCACAACCATTTTCTTTGCAAAACTTGCTGACTCGCATACAAGAATATAGCCAAATTCAAGAAGATGATCAAACTATACTTTCTTTGGAGGTTTTATAAGTAGTATGAAAACTGAATTAAATGTACCCAGCGATTTAAAATTTTTAACTATTGTCGAAGATTGGTTATTGGGAAGCTTGAAAGCTGAACTCGGAGAATCTGTTGATTGGACCAGACAATCTGCTCGCTTGAGGCTAGCTTTGGTAGAAGCTTACTCCAATGTTGTCCGCCATGCCCATAAAGAAGAATACAATTTACCTGTACGAATTCTTGTGGAACTCAAAGATGGAGAACTTGCCCTAGAAGTTTGGGATCGAGGTGAAGGCTATAATGCAAATGCTTATTTAGCACCTAACCCTGAAGATAAGCAAGAAGGGGGTTATGGTTGGTTGATCATGAATCGTCTCATGGATAAGGTGGAATACCAATTGCAAGTTAACGGTGGTAATTGCCTGAAGTTAGAAGCTTCCCTAATAGAATCAAAAAAATAAAATCACCTCTTTTGGGCTATCAGATTTGTGGCTTATTTCTCTAAAAATTAAATACCCATAAAAATCAAATTTTATCAACTTTATAATTCATGATTGCAATAAATGATTTCGTAGAGATGCAACATGTTGCATCTCTACAAAGTTGCATTCTTTGTTCTTGTTCTTATTTAAATTGAGGTAAAATATATATTTTTAAAAATAGATGTAATTGATAGCCAATGAATCAACGTACTGAGATAAATAGTGATTTAGTTAAGCAAAAAGCCCTAGATTTGGGATTTCATCAGGTAGGAATTGCGGCTGTAGATGGGGTCGATACAACAGCAAAACAGCGATTAGAAGCTTGGATAGCTCTGGGTTTTCATGCTGATATGGCATGGATGACATCCCCCAAGCGCCATAATATTCAATTAGTGATGCCAGAAGTGCGATCGCTAATTTGTGTAGCTTTAAACTATTACACACCCCACCAACGTCCTGGAGGGAAAGAATATGCCAAAATATCTCGTTATGCTTGGGGACGAGACTATCACAAAATTATGCACAAAAAATTGAAGGCTCTTTCCAACTGGTTACAAAGTTTGGGTACAGGTATTCAAGGGCGTTATTATGCGGATACAGGCCCCATACAAGATAAAGTTTGGGCACAACGAGCTGGTATTGGTTGGATTGCCAAAAATGGCAATTTAATTACTAGGGAATATGGTTCTTGGGTATTTTTAGGAGAAGTATTGACAAATTTACAGTTATCCCCAGACAAGTCTCATACCCAGCACTGTGGTAGCTGTACCCGTTGTTTGCAAGCTTGTCCTACTGATGCCATTACCAAACCATTTGTAGTTGATGCCAATCGGTGTATTGCTTACCATACAATTGAAAATCGGGATGAGAAATTGCCCGAGACTATTGCAGCTAATTTACAAGGTTGGGTTGCTGGTTGCGATATTTGTCAAGATGTTTGTCCTTGGAATCAAAGATTCGCCAAAGAAACTGATGTAGCGGAGTTTCAGCCTTATTCTGGAAATGTATCACCAAAGCTGGTAGAATTAGCTCATATCTCTGATAGAGATTGGGATCGCCAATTTACAGCATCGGCATTGCGAAGAATCAAGCCAAAAATGTTACAACGAAATGCCCGTGCTAATCTTGAGGCATCCCCCATGTAAGTTATGACTAAAAAGGTAATTATTTTTGATTTTGACGGCACAATTGCTGATACATTCGATGCCGTTGTTAGTATTGCTAATCACTTAGCAGATGAATTTGGTTATGCACCTATTACGACAGAAGAATTGGCGTATTTGAGAAATTTAAATTCTAGGCAAATAATTAAGTATTCTGGTATATCTTTTTTAAAAATTCCTTTTTTAGTTAAAAAGGTGAAATCTAAATTAAAAGGGAAAATCCACGAATTAAAACCAATTGTAGGTATTAAAGAATCCTTAGTTGCTTTAAGGGATGAGGAGCATCGTCTAGGAATTATTACTTCCAACTCTTCAGAGAATGTCATGGATTTTCTCAAAAATAATGATTTAGCAATATTGTTTGACTTTATCTATTCTGGAGTCACAATTTTTGGCAAAACCACTATTATTAATAATGCATTAAAACAAAATAACTTATTGTCACACCAAGTAGTTTACGTGGGAGATGAAACTAGAGATGTAGAAGCATCCAAAAAGGCTAATATTAAGGTCATTGCAGTGGCTTGGGGTTTTAATTCTCACGAGGTACTAGCTAAGCAAAACCCTGATTTTCTAATTCATCAACCACAAGAATTATTACAAGTGGTTGAGAATTGTTAACTCGCTACGCGAGAAGGAAAAAGGAAGAGGTAACTTGTAAATTTCAAACTGATAAAACCTGTGGTGCTCCTACAAGTTCACCAGTCAAGCTAAAGGCACGACAATCTGTAATCTTCACCTTCACCAATTTACCTTTCAGTTCACTAATATCCCCTTCAAAGAAAGTTAAACGATTACCTCTAGTGCGTCCCATTAGTTGAGCTTGATTCTTGGTATTTTGTTCTTCTACCAAGACTTCTTCTACTCTTCCCAGGTATCGTTGAGAACGTTCGGCTGCTCTTGTTGCTACAAGGTGATTTAACCTTTGTAAGCGATCACTTTTTACTTCATCGCTCAATTGTTCATCCCATAATGCTGCTGGGGTTCCTGGGCGGGGAGAATAAGCAGCAGTATTAATGAGGTCAAAACCAATATATTCTACTAGTTTCAGAGTATTTTCAAACTGTGCCTCTGTTTCCCCAGGGAAACCAACAATCGCATCTGCACTAATTGCTGCATCGGGCATATACTCCCGAATTGTATGGATAATCCGGCGATATTTCTCATGGGTATATCCCCTGGACATCCGTTTCAACAGTTTATTATCTCCTGACTGGAAGGGTATATGAAAGTGTTCGCAGACCTTGGGTAATTCAGCACAGGCTCGAATTAACCTTTCAGTAAAATAACGGGGATGGCTAGTTGCAAAGCGAATACGTTCAATCCCCGCTACATCATGGACATAATAGAGTAAATCCGTTAATGTATTTTGCCGTCTACCTTCTGGGGTAATTCCTGGTAAATCTCGCCCATAAGCGTCAATATTTTGTCCTAGGAGAGTAACTTCTGGATAACCCTGTCTGCCGATTTCTTCCATTTCGGCACGAATTGCTTCTGGGGTGCGGGACTGCTCCACACCACGTACATTCGGGACTACACAATAGGTACAGCGTTCGTTACAGCCATAAATCACATTCACCCAAGCAGTTACTTTGCTATCTCTTCGAGGCTTGGTAATATCCTCTATAATATGGACAGGTTCAGTCGCTACCACCTGATTGCCATCAAATACCTGTTGTAGTAAATCTTGCAAGCGATTAGCATGTTGTGGCCCCATTACCAAATCTAATTCTGGCACCCGTCTTAATAAGGATTCACCTTCCTGCTGTGCCACACAACCAGCAACAACTAAGGTTAAATCTGGCTGTTGATGTTTACGCTTTGCTTGTCTACCTAGATAGGAATATACTTTTTGCTCTGCATTATCTCTGATGGTGCAGGTGTTGTAGAGAATTACGTTAGCATCATTGGGATCTTCTGACCATTCAAAGCCCATATCTTCCAAGATGCCAGCCATACGTTCTGAATCGGCTTTGTTCATCTGGCAACCGAAGGTAGTGATATGATAGCGACGGGATGAAGTGGTCATTGGTAATTTGACTGAATCAGGTAGGAAGTATATCGAGTTATATATTCTATACTATTAAAGTATAGGCAAAATTAGCAGGTTTAGGAATTTATCTCCACAATTTCTCCAGTTAATATAGGTTTGGCAATGAATTTTGTCACTGTTTTATCAGGATTGGTGATAGCTGGGAAAAATTGCAGCAATTATTTGTTATTCTTCCATGCCTAAAAAACGCAAATAACCATTGCTGAGTTCTTTTACAGCTAAATCATAAAACTGCTTGCCATGTTCTGGTGTGGCTAGGCTGGGGTCTGAACCCATTCTCCCATCTGGATAAGATTCTCGAAAGTTGGTTGCGCCATAAATAGGATATCCCTTACTTACTTCTGGGGATAGAGGTGCTTGCCTGATAACATCGGGATAAATATACTGAGTTACAGCCACTTCACTGGGAGTAGCATGGGAACCCTCACTATCACCATATAATTCTTTGGCTAATTTGTATACAGAAGAGCACATAAACCAGTTAGCAACTTGGCATTTTACCCTGGATGAATGTGAGATCTGTAAATCTGACAAATATGTATAGGTTTCGGCAAATGCTGCCTTGAGAGTAGCAATATTACCTCCATGACCATTAATAAAGTAAAAGTTGGTAAAACCAGCTTTGGTCAAAGAAGTAATATAGTCTCTAACTACCTGAATCATGGTAATAGGACGCAGACTAATGGTACCGGGGAATGCCATATGATGCAGTGCCATGCCCACATTAATTGTAGGAGCAACCATAGCTTTAGTTTCTTTCCCTACTTGATGGGCAATGGCTTCCGCACAAATAGCATCAGTACCAATTAACCCCGTTGGACCATGTTGTTCCGTAGAACCTATGGGAATAATAATACCTTGCGATCGCTGTAAATAAGCTTCGACTTCTTGCCAGGTACTTAGATGCAGTAACATTTATCAATTTTGAATTGGAGATTTTGGACTTCGTCGTGAGCGCTCAGTAGAACTATTTTGACTTTCCCCCTTATCCTCTAAGGGGGGATTGACCAAGCCCCATTGGGGTAGGATTTGGGGCTTGGGGTGTGGAATTTTGGGGAACAGACAGCCCCAACAACTCGTGGGATACAAGCCCCCTGTTTCCAAGACGATTGTGTTGGTCACAGTTCAAGCCTCTGACAACACAGTGTTTCCTACACCCTACACCCTAATGTTGACTGATGCTTTACGGTACTAGTGCCCATAGCACCACTGCTAACGAATCACTAGATCTAAGCCAAAGAGTAAACTTGACCATCAATCAATAAGCGAGTGATTCCCTTGGCATTTAGATGATAACGAGTCTTATGTAGCATTTTACTATCTGGTACCTTAATCACGCGATCGCGTTTCGTCGAAAATCTTTTCGCTACACGATGGTTGTCAAACACTGGTAGTGTATTTGACAATGTTTCCAGGTTAGGGATTTGACCCAAATCAGCAAAATCCTTTAGAGGTTTGGTAATTAATTCTGCCGAACGGTCAATTACCAGGTAACAAGTTCTAGGTAAATTAGCGGTAGATAAAGGTAGAACTTGTACCACTGAACTGCCAGAGATCCGTTTTCTGAGGATGGGTGTTGTTTCTTCAAACTCCTCATCATCGTCATCATCATCGAAATCTTCCAGCTCCTCTTCATCAGTTAACAAGTCTTCACCGAGCATTTCGGCAATTACCTGGTTTTCTATGCGATTATCCTCATCTTCTAACAAAGGACTGGGAATTTCTTCGATTTCTGGGGATTCTGGTTCTAAAAGTTCTAATTGTTCAGCAATCTGGTTACCCGATTGTGTGACGGCGGAAGAACGCCGTCTCACTCGACGAGTCCCTGAACTATCTACATCAGCAGATTTTTTAATCGCCTTCGAGATAGATGGCTTAGATGGTTTCGCCTTGACTGGTTTTGGCTGGGCAACTTCCTCCGGCTCCGGTGGCTCCGGTTTAAATGGTTGTTGTTGGTAACTTACCTGGGCTCGTCCTTCAGGAGTTCTAGCAGCCCGCTTTAAGGAAACCAAATATTCATACTCATCTTCCGGTAAAGTGCTTTTGAGTAGGCGACTAATAGTCGAGTTACTTACCCCGTAGCGTTCTGCCAGAGTTGAGGTAGTTTCAGCACTTTCTCGATATAATTTGAGAATTTCTTGTTTATCAGAATCAGTTAATTTTCTCACGGTAGACACCAAAAAACTTTAGGCTCTTTTTCGTCCACTACGGCGCAAACGGTTAAGTGATGCGTCATATTCCAAGGCAGCTCCCATTCCAAATAAAACTCCACTAAATACCCAAAATACCTCTAATATGTCCCCACTTTCATAATTGGGATACCTACTAGCATGTTTGAACCACATATCTGCAATGTAAAGGGAAAATGACGCGGCTGCAATCATTCGCCAAGACAAAGAGACTCTACCTCCCCAAAAAGCCAACAGTAAGGTAGTGGCAATTATTAGTAGTAGCACATCACTGATAACATAGAACCAATTCAATATTGGGGCAACGGTTTCTACCCATGAGGGTAACTCCTGCTTAGCGACTTCTGCTCCTTCTACTGGGCTAGAAATTAACCACACTAAGGCACTACCAAAGACTGCAATGGCCAATACAATTAGCCATTGCCAAGGTTCGAGATTGATCCGTCTAGAAGTAAATGCCAAAATGATTGCCGTACCTACAAATATATAACTAATAACAAAAAATATATCGCCCACAGAAACAATTGGTTCTGCTTTCAATACTATTTCTGTATATCCGAAAAATATACCTCCTAAGAAATAGGAAAGCATACCCATGCCTATTAGTAGCCACACCGGTCTTCCGCTAACAATTTGCGGACTGCGCCAATTCCTTAAGCATAGAACACTAGCTAGTAAATAGGCTAGAGCTTCCAATATATTTGTACCCATTACATACCATTCAGGACGCTTGGCAATCCCATCCACTGCTGGCACTTTGGCACTGAATAGTAAAAAATATAACAATGCTAATACAGCCCAAACAATGCTAAATAAAATAATATTATTAGTAGATATTAAAGTATTTTTACTTAAAGATTTGTGTGATATATTACTCATAATATAATTGACTGTGTAAATTTGCTGTGGTGAGGGATGTGTGGCAAGCAATCTTTACAAAAGCCAGATGGCATTTATCTTACTTACTTTATGAAGACAAAAATCATGATGATTTTACATTTGTAAATAACACATTCCAGCTCATTGCCACAGTTTACTCAGTGGAGATATTTTTAGCCACCTGATGAATACCGAACGATCCTCATCTGTCATTTCTTCTAATTGATCAGTTACTTTATAGGCAAAGTTCTCATTCCCAAAGTATTTTTTGCCTAATTGGTGTAATTCTTGTAAAAGAATCACCAATTGTTTCTCTTTCCATATAGGACTTTGTGCGGCTCTAAGAGGATTAATGTTAAGTAATTTTTCTACTGTCTCTGAGGGATTGGAAACAAGTTTATGCTTCTCTAAGATTTTTGCAATATCTTGGGTAAATAATTTTGAACTTCGAGAACCTAATAAGTCTTCGATATCCATGTGTACTGCTTGAATTAGCAAAAGACTAGCTTTGCTTAAAAGGCTGACTTTGCTTAGTTCATCTGTATCACAATCATTAGGCTGTTTTAAACGAACCTTACCCCAGATACTATAGCGTTCTGGTTCTTCCAGTAACACACAAGCTTTGCCACGGTTATCGGTTAAGTCTCGCCATAGAGCTACTGCTTCTTCCTCTTCACTAGCTGGAAAAACATGAATCAAACGGAAGGTTTGCTCCTGATAATAGAGGACGGGCACCTGCTGATCCCGTTTTGGATGCTGAATAGTAGATATTTCAACATCCTGTTTTTTGAGAATAAACATGGTACTGGTGAATAACTCCTGACAGGGGCGTTCCAAATATGGGAAACTACGATATTTTTTGGATATATTGCTAAAACAAGACACTTCTGGCAGAAGTCGGGAAAAAATTCAGTTTATCCTTATTCTTCACCAGTCGCCAAATTTTTCGTTGCAACATTTCTAACATTGATCAAGATGCT
>NZ_FYBH01000111.1 GCF_900185595.1 Calothrix rhizosoleniae SC01 | reverse complement strand
TAAGTAATAAGTAATAAATAATAAACAATAAGTTTACTGCTCATAGGTTTGCTGCTTCAACAATGTCCGCACCCCAATTGCGTATTGCTATATTGCTCCAAAATTTAAAATTTAAAACTTGAAATTGTATGACAAACCAGATATTAAACGAACGTTATCAAGTTCAGCAAGAATTAGGCAGACAAACAGGGAGAAGAACTTATTTAGCCCAAGATTTACATACCCAACAGCAGGTAGTAGTGAAATTACTATTATTGGGGCAAGATTTTGACTGGCAAGATTTAAAGTTATTTGAACGAGAAGCAGAAACATTAAAAACCTTAGAAAATTCAGCCATTCCCCGTTATTTAGACTACTTTGAATTAGATACTACTGAAGACAAAGGCTTTGGATTAGTACAGACTTACGTGGAAGGAAAATCCTTAGAATCTCATTTACGTTCTGGTAGAACTTTCAGTGAGGCAGAGGTTAAAGAATTAGCCATAGATTTACTCAAAATACTTAACTATTTACATCAGCAAAAACCCCCCGTCATTCATCGTGATATAAAGCCTAGTAACATTTTACTGACCAATCGTTCTGGGAATAGTGTGGGTCAGGTATATTTAGTAGACTTTGGCTCGGTGCAAAACTTGGCTGCTACCGAAGGTAGTACAATTACCGTGGTGGGAACCTATGGATATATGCCACCAGAACAGTTTGGCGGACGGTGTGTTCCAGCTTCTGATCTTTACAGCTTAGGAGCAACATTGATTTATTTAGTCACCGGCTTACATCCCACCGAACTACCTCAAAAAGACTTAAGAATTCAATTTCGCCAATCTTCTAACTTGAGTAAAGAGTTCGCTGACTGGTTAGAGTGGATGAGCGAACCTAGCCTGAGTCAAAGATTTGCATCCACAAAAATTGCGATCGCAGCTCTCAAAAAACCTCGCCCTAGACATAAAGCAGCACTTACACCCCGCTCAGGAAATACTCAACCAGTAGAAAGTAAAATTATTTTCCATAAATATGCCAATTACTTAGAGATTTCTCTGCCAAACCAAGGATTCAATATCCGTCATATTGCCATGATTTCCTTTGCTACCCCTTTTGCACTGGGTACTACATTGTTTGCTAACTCAGGAGGTGCAATCACTCAAACTTTACAATTTGCAGCCATAGTTGTCATTATTTTTGCCATTCTTGCCGGATTTTGCCAACATCTGCATATTCGTATTCATAAAAAGCAACTGGTACTCATCCATGATTTAATAGGATTCAAATGGCACTTCACCCGTTCGTTAAAAAATGCCTCCCACTTGAAATTGGCAACATCAGAAGCAATCAAATATGGGATGAAGCCTTGGTTAGTAATTGTCACCAGCACAGTTAGCTATGACTTGACTAGTTATGCTAATTTGACTGTGGAAGAAATGGAATGGTTAGCACGGGAACTACATGAGTATTTAGGTTTACCACTCCACCAAGTAGAAGACTAGTACTATGCAGCGTAAAAAGTAAAGAATAAAAAAAGTAAGAAAGCCAATCGAAAACAGATAGGACTTACGCACTGTACAAATTTCTTATCTTGTGAATTAAGAAAAAAACGTTGTTTCAGGCGTTTATCAATCATCCTTGGATCAATAGCGTAGATGCAAAGCGGCTTGTCGCAAGACATCACCTAAAAAGTATGGAAAAATCAATGTTTATTTAATGCCTGCAAACATACCCCATACTTGGGTTTCCCTGTCAATGCGTAAGTCCTAGCTGAATACTTACATAATAGATGCCTGATCAGATTCCATTGAAATGGATTTGGGATTTCTTGGAGTTTACAAATAGTATAACAATATCTGTATCCCCCGTAAGCAACCACAAGGTGGTAGGTTTATTACTTATGCAAATTGCTAGCAGAAACCCCAACCGCTTGGGTGATTATCCCCCGTGGGAGTCCTTGTAAGGCCTCCTACGACACTGTTAAGCTCCTTTAGAGACAACTTATTCACTCTCTTAGAATCCTGCCTTACTGTAGATTTTATCTTCTTAGTTTTCATCAGATTTACCTACTATCACAACAAGAAAACATGTTGATCGTAAAACTTGTTGGTGAAAATACTCAATTTTGTAATAAAAATTGTAGTTTCCGTAGGAACTGACACACAATAGTTACAAAAATTTAAAATTGTAAAACTTTTCGGAGAATGACAGAACAGGGATAAAAACAAGATTTTGTATAAGTAAGTCAACAAAAATATTTACCATTATTACGAACTACGCGAAGTAATCCTAACCCTTTCGATTGCTTCGTTTCACTCCGTTACACTCGCAATGACATTGTGTAATTAATTATGTTTAACTACTTAGAATGTAAAGCCATACT
>NZ_FYBH01000412.1 GCF_900185595.1 Calothrix rhizosoleniae SC01 | reverse complement strand
ACCTACAACCAAACATCAAAATTATCCTTCACTCCTTCTCTCCTTCTAACGACTGTCCAATACTGAAATGTTTTCCGATTATCAACGGGACTTGACTGGAGAGGACACCACTATACCAAACAGCATCTGGTAATACCAGCACCATTGGACCATTACCACATTTTCCCAAACAACCAGAAGCTATGATTGTAATTCCGGAGATTGATAATTCTTTAAAAGTTGCTAATACTTTAGGCGCACCCTGTTGACGACAAGTGCGATTTTGGCAGATGCAGATTGATTGATGGTTTGATATAGTGGTCATCTGATGGAGAATGTTAAATTATTTGACAATAAATTCAGCTATTTTGCCGCATCACACAATTATTGCTTGTGCTTCCCAGTAATCATTACTTTTCACGGGAAGTCCGCTCAACACCTGTAAAGACAGGGGGTAGAGGATAGGGTGTAGGGTGTAGGGAAAAGAAGAAAGTCTTGCTACACCCCACACCCTCTGACTTTTCCACATACCGTGAAAAGCCAGCCCAGTAATCAACCATGAATCTTTGGATTATCTGCCTGGGAAACACAACGAAAAACACCAAGGGACTTCCAAATAAAAAAATAATCAATCGTTATGAATGCAGGGGAGCAGGGAGCAAGGGGATGGAAAGTCATTTTGGTGACAAAAATTGGGTAATTTATTTCTTGGAGTTTCCCAATAAAAAGCGAAAATACGTATATTAACTAACTAGATGATAGTCCCTTCGATGCTAACCATTCTTCGTTAAATAACCGTGACTGGTAACGAGAACCACTATCACACAAAATAGTCACAATGGTGTGTCCGGCACCCATTTGTTTGGCAAGGGCGACTGCTGCACCCACATTAATACCTGTAGAACCACCCATAAATAAACCTTCTTGTCTCAGTAATTGGTACACAATTCTTACTGCTTCTGTATCATCAATGCGGATAGCATCATCAATGGGTGCGCCTTCCATATTAGTTGTAATTCGGCTGTTGCCAATACCTTCAGTAATAGAATTACCTTCTATTGTGATTTCACCGGTTTTCACATAGCTGTATATTCCACTCCCCATAGGGTCAGCAACTACACATTTTACCCCTGGTTTTTTCCCTTTGAGGAACATAGATACCCCTGCATAGGTTCCCCCAGTACCAGTAGCAGCTACCCAAGCATCTACCGTACCATCAGTTTGCGCCCAAATTTCTGGCCCCGTGGTTTCGTAATGTGCGAGACGATTAGCAACATTGTCAAACTGATTTGCCCAAATAGCATTGTCCATTTCTTCAGCAATTCTGCCAGATAATTTCACATAGTTATTGGGATTTTTATAAGGGACTGCGGGAACTGGGCGAACTTCCGCCCCTAAAGCCCGCAGAGCATCCATTTTTTCCTGGGATTGAGTCTCAGGGATAATAATTAGGCATTTATAACCCTTGGCATTACAAATGTGTGCTAGTCCAATCCCCGTATTTCCGGCTGTTCCTTCCACCACTGTTCCACCGGGTTTAAGCAAGCCTTTTGCTTCTGCATCTTCAATAATATAAAGAGCTGCTCTGTCTTTAACAGAACCACCAGGATTAAGAAATTCAGCTTTAACCAGAATTTCGCAACCAGTTTCCTGACTCAAGCTATCTAATCGAATCAGTGGAGTATTACCCACTGTACCGACAAAACCATTTTTAATATCCATATTTCATTGACCTATGTTCTTTTTCCTTTAAAATTTTGTCCTATAGTGGGCAAGATAGTTAATTAATAGTTAATCGTGAACTGTTATCAGTTATCAAGTCTTGCCTCTAGGAACATCCCCCTGCTCCCCCTCTCTCTGCTCTCACAAGGGTAGGTTTTTAACATTTCAGTTGAGGCTAGACTTGGGAGATTAAAAGACAGGCAGACAAGGAAGATTGTTCAATAGAAAAATAGGGTTTTGAACCAGTTTGTATTATTGGGAACCGTACTCTTAGGGTTCGGTTTTCTTCTCTTGTCTTATCCCCCTTGGGGAATTAAAGGGGGTTGTCATCCAAGTCTTACCAACACCCAATTGTAAAAAGCCTACACCTGTGAGCTCTCCCTGCTCCCCTGCCTCTTCGTGAATGTTCTCTCCCCTTTTCTTCCGGAATTCCATACCCAATCGTTGTTACTACTTCTAGCCTAAAATTATTAGGCAAATATTACCGTACCAAAGGAGAGGAAAACTTTGATCCTGCAAATTGATTTTTGGGGTCAATCCAAAATCCAAAATTGTCTAATTGCCAAAAATGAATCAATAACGGATATATTGTATTAGTTTATTATTTTGTTGTATTTACTACAGAGATATTTACGTGAAAGACAACCTTTCTTTAATTGCCGCAGCTGCCGGTGGATTTATGCTTTCAGTCACTTTGGCTAGTATTTTACATGGTGCGCCTGTACCATCTTGGCAGGGTCAAGCTAATGTGCATTCATCTTCTAGTGCTTATGCCAATTCCACAGTAATTGATACCCAAGGACAGGATTGAGGAGAGAAGTAATTGGTAATTGGTATTGATTTGGGAGGAACTGGGATTAAGCTGGGGTGTTTTGCTGTTGATGGTACTTGTATCAAATCTTTAACTGTGCCCACACCCCAACCCGCCACACCTCGGGCTGTTTTAGCTGCTATGCTAGATGCGATCGCTCAATTGGATCCAGATAATCAAGCTCTAGCTATAGGTGTTGGTACTCCTGGCCCTGCGGATGCAGCTGGACGTATTGCGAAAATAGCTATTAATCTCCCAAAATGGCAGGATGTGCCCCTAGCCGACTGGTTAGAAGCTGCAACGGGAAAGCCGACGGTTGTGGCTAATGATGCCAATTGTGCGGGGTTAGGAGAAGCCTGGTTAGGTGCAGGTCGTCACTGGCAAAATTTTATACTCTTGACCTTGGGAACTGGAGTTGGTGGGGCAATTATTCAGGATGGGGAGTTATTTACTGGATTTGGGGGTGCGGCTGGTGAGTTGGGATTAATTGCCCTTTATCCTGATGGCCCAATGTGTAATAGTGGTAACAAAGGTTCCTTGGAACAATATGTATCTGCGAACGCGATTCGTAGGCGTACAGGGCAAGAAGCATTAGAATTAGGAACTTTGGCACAACAGGGAGATGCCACAGCCTTAAATTTCTGGCAAATATATGGGCGAGATTTAGGTATTGGTTTAACTAATTTAATCTACGTACTAACACCCCAAGCGATTATTATCGGTGGTGGTGTGAGTGCTAGTGCCGAGTTTTTCCTTCCTGCTACGCGAGCAGAAATCAACAAGCGAGTTATGGTCACATCTCGTTCAGATTTACAAATTATACCAGCAGAACTAGGAAATTCGGCAGGAATGTTGGGTGCGGCGAAGTTGGCTCTGACGAAGATGGGACTGAAGGAATAATATAGCAGTCGCCTTTCAGTTGATGGTTGTTAGTTGATAGTTGATGGTTGATGGTTGATAGCTGTTATATCATGTCCGCCTGATTACTTATGATATTGCCATCGATGCAAAAATCACCCAAACTCTTTCTCCTCCTGCTCCCTGCTCCCTGCTCCCTTGCACCCACATTCCGTAGGTAGAGGAGAACTTATCAGTATTTTCAAAATGCTTGTGTATAATTCAACGCTCCTGCTCAGAGAAAGAATACCCAGTGGATTGATGAATATAATTCAACACTTTTTCATGGGTATGTGGATTACTCACAGGGTTGACGATAATGGGAATAGTACTATCTGGTAGCCAAAAAGTTATTCTACCGTTGGCTTCCTGACAAAAAGAACTAATAGAAGTGAGATTAATTATATATTGCTTTCTCTCGTAGGGTATGTTTACCCAGTAATCATTTTCACATCCTAAGTTAGTCATTCTTTGGATAT
>NZ_FYBH01000366.1 GCF_900185595.1 Calothrix rhizosoleniae SC01 | reverse complement strand
TTGCTCTTGCACCTGCTTCTTCCATAACATAGCCAAATCCCAAAATCTCGATTCCATTACCTAACTCTCCTCCTAATCCAGTTTCACAGGCACTTAAAACCACTAAATCAGTCTGGCTGAGGTTCCATAGCCGCAAATCGTTTAAATTGGCTGCTTTACCATTGCCAAATAAAACAAATGAATCTTCTGGACTACCTGTAACAAAAGCTGCATGAGTGGCAAAATGGAGAACAGAATAATTGCTTAAGCGTTTTGTAGTTTCTGACTCTGTAAATTCTGCATTAAGTAATTGTGTCGATCCTGGAAAGGTATCTGTTAAAGTTTTGATTTCCTTTTCTGCAAATGGTAATCCTCCATATTTGACAGTACGAGTACCGACCTTAATGTTGTAATCACCCACAGAAAAAGCCCCTGCTAAAATTTTTAAGGGTTGGGGCTGCTTATTTAAATCCGTTAAGCTCAGGGCTGTAATATTATTGACTTGATATTTTTCGACCAGCCATTTTTTGCCATCATGGAGAGCTGCAAGGGGGATGTAGCGTAATTTCCCATCTGGGGCATAAATTATGGTTTGAGCATTGGCTGATTTAATGGCAGGTGCTATGGGTTTAATTAGCCATTTATAAAGCTGTTGGGCTGGTTTCTTGGCATCTTTAGTTGGATTTTGTAATGCTGTGCGAAATTCACTGATAGTCCGCTCTAGCTGCTCTTGTTGCACTGTTACAGAGTAGCGGATGGGAGGGGTGTAGGAATTAACTAGTAGTAACTCCAGGCTATTTTCTAACACCAGGGGATAGAGCAAAACTGGTTTACCTGGTAGTTGTTTCAGATTATCTTGCAAACGACGGAGTAATTTGGGATTGAGATTTTCACCCCCTGTGGTATTATTTAGTTTTCGCAGACGCGCCACTACTTCTGGGCGATCGCTAAACAGAAGAAATTCTTTTAAAATATTCCTTTGAATAGTTGCAATTTCCTGTCGTCGTTTCTCTTGTTGGGGAGTTCTTTGATCTACGGGAATTTTTTGTAATGTATCGAGTTCTTTACCCAACTCCACGATTTTTTGTAAATCTTGAATCCCTTTTTCGACTAATTTCTGCTCTGAAGGGGAGTAATCCAGCCGTTGTAGAGTTGCTGTTTTGCTTTTCACACCATTTATATAGGTTTCTAATTCTTGGACTTTCATTAAGTCAGCCGCCGCATATGCTTCTAGGTTGCGGTTTTGCTTAACTAATAAATTGAATAAGCTGCGGGGGGTATTGTCAAACCTTTGAATGTAGGAGCCATGTAAATCCCTTATTTTGGTAGGTTTTTGTAAAGATTGGCGGATTTCTGTGATTAAATTTGCTGATTGTTTATAAAAAGCGATCGCTAAGTTGGGTTGTTTTTTGACTTCCATCAATGAGCCAACTTTGTGGAAAATTTTTGCTTTTCCCCAATTCTGACGATATTTTTGGCTCATTAATAAGGCTTTTTGCCATAATTCCAGGGTTTTGTTAGTATTTCCCTGTCTGTAATAAATTAAGCCGATATTAGCTAAAGCTTCAATTTCTCCATTGCGATCGCTAATTTTTTCAGCAATTGCTAATCCTTGCTGATAATACTTCAAGGCTTGGGTGTAATCTCCCTGTATCTCGTAAACCTGTCCAATATCATTAAGAGTTACAACTTCTCCTTGTTTTGCACCTTTTGTTTGGAAATTAGCCAAAACTTGCTTAAAGGTAGCCAAAGCTTT
Organism: Calothrix rhizosoleniae SC01; assembly: GCF_900185595.1. Lineage (GTDB taxonomy): Bacteria > Cyanobacteriota > Cyanobacteriia > Cyanobacteriales > Nostocaceae > Calothrix_A > Calothrix_A rhizosoleniae. The sequence goes on along the minus strand of NZ_FYBH01000366.1, from coordinate 334 downwards.
TGGATAATCACCTACATCAAACTCTTGTTTTGCCTGTTTTTGCAGTCTTGTAGTTTCCTGAGTTTGATTTCGAGTGATTGTTGACGGTGCTATGGTTATTTTACGATTCAAAGCAAAATATGATACCAAAACACCTACAGATACTAATAGGGTTGTAAAGACAAAATATTTATAACGCTTGAACATGGGAAAGTTCTCCAGTTATCAGGTAGTTCATGAGGCAGAAAACAGAAGGAGGCTTACCCTGATGCATAAACATATTTAAATGATGATTTTTATACCTCACTACCAGAAGAATAAGTATAATTACTTGTTGTATTGGCTTGAGCCTCAG